>NZ_FUYE01000003.1:406413-489495 GCF_900167535.1 Prosthecobacter debontii | reverse complement strand
GATACTAATCATCCGTTTGTCTTGCATTGCCTTCATTCCTTTCAAAACAAGACACACACGTCGGCCCAAACCGAAATTGTTCATCTTTACTCCTGTATGCAGTTGTCAGGGAACTTCGATCAGCTCCCTTCCTTACCCTCAGACTGTCGAGCAGTCCTTAATTGAATAACCTCTGCTCGTAAGTCTGGTGGTCATGGCACAGTGGAACCACCCGTTCCCATTCCGAACACGGAAGTGAAACGCTGTTGCGCCGATGATAGTTGGACGATAGGTCCTGCGAAAGTAGGTCGCCGCCAGTTTATAAACCCCCTCCCTTCTCACGAAGCCGAGGGGGTTTTTTCTATCATTCTTCAATTGCATACTCAAAAGATATACTTTATCGGGATTACACACATGACTCCTGAAGAACTTCAAGCCATCAATCAAAAGCTAGCCACAGCCACGCCTTTGGAAATCGTTCGCTGGGCTATCAGCCAGGCTCCCGAAGCTGCGATTGTGACAACCAATTTCCGCCCTTACGAAGCGGTGATTTTGCATCTCGCGACTCAGGTCCAGCCAGAGATCGCTGTCTTGTGGGTGGATCATGGGACAAATCTTCCTGAGACTTATGTTTTCGCCGAGAAGTGCCGCGAGAAATTGGGCCTGAATTTGAAACCGTATCTGCCGTTGATGACTTCGGCTCATTGGTTAGCTCTCAACGGCGGCCAAATCCCCATGCCTGATGAGGTGGAGAGGGTGGAATCCTTCAGCCGCATCATGAAGCTAGAGCCATTCGAACGGGGAATGCGTGAGTTGGCTCCAAAGGTTTGGATCACGGCGCTTCGGAAAGAGCAGAACCCACAGCGTGCGGCGACTCTTCAACCGGTCATGTGGGATGCTAAGTTGCAATGCCTCAAGGTGAATCCCATTTTAGAATGGACCCCGCTTGAAATGGACGCCTATCTGGCTGAGTTCGACCTCCCCAACGAACGTACTTATTACGACCCGGCTAAAGGTGACGAGAAGCATGAATGCGGACTTCACGCCAAGCTAGTCACAGACAAATCCTAAAACTTCGCTTTCTTCCCAACCTTTCGGAATGTCATCCATCACTCATCTTCAGTTTCTTGAAAGTGAAGCCATTTACGTGCTTCGCGAAACCGCGGCTCAGTTCCAAAAGCCAGCTCTTCTTTTCTCGGGCGGCAAAGACTCGATCGTCATGGCTTGGTTGGCCCGTAAGGCCTTCTATCCTGCGAAGTTACCCTTTACACTCCTGCATGTGGATACGGGGCATAACTTCCCTGAGGCCATGACCTATCGTGATTGGTTTGTGGAAGAGATCGGCGCCAATCTTGTGGTGGGAAGCGTCCAAAAGAGCATTGACGAGGGCCGTGTTCAGGAAGAGAAAGGCCACAATGCGAGCCGTAACAAACTGCAGACGGTCACGCTCCTGGACACGATCGAAGAACACCAGTTCGATGCTTGCTTGGGTGGTGGTCGCCGTGATGAGGAAAAGGCTCGGGCCAAAGAGCGCTTCTTCAGCCATCGCGATGAATTTGGTCAATGGGATCCAAAGAACCAGCGCCCCGAGCTTTGGAATATTTTCAACGGCCGTAAGCACTTTGGTGAGCACTTCCGTGTGTTCCCTCTGAGCAACTGGACTGAGATGGACATCTGGCAGTACATTCGTGAGGAAAACATTCCTCTGCCGAGCCTTTACTTCAGCCATAAGCGCAAGATCATCGAGCGTCACGGCCAGCTTTTGGACACAGAAACTGGTTTCATTCCTCTGTTGGACGAAGAAAAACCACGGGTGAAGGAAATGATCATCCGCTTCCGCACCGTCGGTGATGCCACATGCACAGGCGCCGTGGAAAGCACTGCGAGCACGATCGATGATATCGTCGCTGAAGTGGCCGCTGCACGCCAAACAGAGCGTGGTACTCGCGCAGATGACAAGCGCTCCGAAACCGCCATGGAAGATCGCAAGAAGGAAGGTTACTTCTGATCCTTGTTGAGAACCCAACCTAACAACTTTTGATTTTCCTTTGACTCATGGACGTTCTCGTCAACCCCACTGAATCCTCCCTTCTTCGCTTCACCACCGCTGGCTCAGTGGATGATGGCAAAAGCACTCTTATTGGTCGTTTGCTTTACGACTCCAAGTCGATCTTTGAAGACCAACTCCTAGCTGTTGAAGAATCCTCAAAACGCCGTGGGGACGCTCATGTGAACTTGGCTCTTCTCACCGATGGCCTGCGTGCCGAGCGTGAACAAGGCATCACGATTGATGTGGCTTATCGTTATTTTGCGACGCCAAAACGTAAATTCATCATCGCGGATACGCCAGGTCATATTCAGTACACCCGCAACATGGTGACAGGTGCTTCCACGGCCGATCTTGCGATCATTCTTGTGGATGCGCGTTTAGGAGTGATTGAGCAAACAATGCGCCATACCTACTTGGCCAGCCTGCTGCGTATTAACCAAATCGTATTGGCGGTGAACAAGATGGACTTGGTGGATTTCGACGAAGATACGTATACCAAAATCGTCGCCGAATACATGGCTTTCGCCAAGGGGTTGGAATACACACCCAATATCCGCCCGATCCCGATCAGTGCATTGAATGGTGACAATGTGGTGGATCACTCGTCCAACACAGACTGGTATGAGGGACCGAGCTTGCTTGAGCATTTGGAAACAGTGCAGGTCAAAGCAGAAACGGCCGCTGACAAAGCACGCCTTCCCGTGCAGTGGGTGATCCGTCCCATTTCGGATCAGGAAGATACGAAGCTGGGTAATCTCCATGACTATCGTGGTTTCGCGGGCCGTGTCGCCAGTGGCACCTTCAAGCTCGGAGAAGAAGTCTTGGTTTATCCCTCGGAGATGAAGACTCGTATCACAGGTATTCATACCTTTGAAGGGCCTAAAGAGGAAACCATTCCGCAACTCAGTTACAGCATCACTGTCGCAGACGAGATTGATACCAGCCGTGGTGGAATGATCGTCAAAGTCGGTGAGCCTACGGAGACTAACCATGAGTTTGATGCCATGATCTGCTGGTTTGCCGATAAGAAGACGCTGAAACCTCGCGGCCGTTTTTATCTCCGTCATACCACGAATGAAGTGCGTGCGGTGGTCACCGATGTGCTCTTCAAAGTGAATATCAGCACTCTGGAGAAATCCCAGGAAAGCCAAGAGTTCCAACTCAACGATATCGGCTGCATTCGCGTGCGGACATCAGCCCCGATCTTCTACGACCCCTACGCGCAGAACCGTATCACTGGTAGCTTCGTATTGGTGGATGAGCAGACCAATAACACCGTCGCTGCAGGCATGATTCTCAAGCCTGTGGTGGATGCTTTGGATGAAGACGCCGAGGTCTCCATCTAATATCGCTAGCGGACGATCAAAAACAGGCGCAGGGCTGCACTCCTGCGCCTGTTTTGTTTCATGATTTCATGACTGCTTCAATTCGATACGGTAGCTGCACTGGTGAAGATCACCGCATGTTTGTCATACACGGTGCGGGCACCGGCCATATCCGCCAGATATTGGATAGCATCGGTCAGGGGGAGATTGCGCAGATTGAGCGATAGCGTCTTACCGGCGAGGTCCTGATCTTTGATGAGGATGTTTGGCATCACCTTGCCTCCAGTGGCTGATTTGGACAAAGAGCGAAGTCCTTCGATGGCCTCTGCCAGGGTGACGTCAGAGAACTCGATCTTGGGTAGGATGACCGATTCATAGCTCCTTTTCAGGGAGCCTGTGCCGGGCTTCATCTGACTGCGGATCTGGGCGAGCAAGGCTTTGGTTTCAAAGTGTTTGGGATTGCGTGCCTCCACCTGAGTCAGGAGTTGATACGCTGTTTCCATATCTCCTTTGTAATAAGCCGCACGGCCCATCTGGAAGATTTGGTTAATATCGTCTGCCGCGAAAGCAGACCCGGCACATGCAGCCACCACGATGATGACCGCCAAACGAACTCCGACACGGTGAAGTATGGATTTCATAGGATGGGGAGGGTTGGATAAAAAAGATTACATCAGCAAAACCACCCGCTTACAAGAACGGAAATCTTGTCTAACTAAAAATATTGAGCCCGAGCATCTCCGTCGATGGGTTTGATCGTCGTGAGGCTCTTGCACCGAGTCGAAGGCACCGCTAAGGGTCCGTGATGGCGAAGATACGCATCAAGAACGTAGGCAAACTGGTGGCACTCCTTATCCGGGGCATCGGGGGAACGCTGCGTTTTGAAGTGGAGGATAAGGCAGGGGCCTTCAATACCCAGCGCCCGGGTTGGATCTGGGCGTTCTGGCATAACCGCATGTTTGTGATCCCGTATGTGCATGAACTTTGGTTCGCTCATATCCCTGGCGCAATTCTGAGTAGTCCCAGCGGTGATGGTCAGATCATTGCAGATGCCTGTGCCCAGTTTGGTTTTGAGGCTGCACGGGGCTCAAGCTCTAAACCTCAGAAGGGACTTGGTGCGCTCATCATGATGGCGGAGAAGGTGAAGGAGGGGAGGGATATAGGCATCACGCCAGATGGTCCTCGCGGTCCCATCTACCAGCTTCAACCTGGGATCATCAAGCTAGGTCAGCTCACTGGAGGCACCATTGTTCCGGTGCGCGTGGAATACAGCCGGGCTTTGCGTTTCAAAACCTGGGATCAGTTCCTGTTGCCTTTGCCTTTCTCGAAAGTCCGCGTGATTTTTGAGCCTACCATCACAGTTCCGCGCAAGATGACCGAGGAGGAGTTCGAGACGCAACGATTAGCTTTGGAGCAGGCGATGGGACATTGAAGTCCGTGAGGCGAATTTATGAGAAGAGCCGAATCGATCTTGACACCGATTCGGCTGTTCAGAGCCATTCCTTCGATTTACACAATCGAATCTGCTGCCAACGAAGCGTTGCCGATGATGCCGGCTTCGTTGCTGTAGCGGGCAGGTAAAATCTGAAGTCGTTCCCAGACGACGGTGCTGAGCATGGACTGAACCTTGCGTTTGAGAGGATCAAAAATCAAATCTCCCGCCTGGGCCACACCTCCACCAATGACGAACGCGTCCGGGTTCAGCAACCAGGCGATGCTGGACAAGGAGGTGCCTAACCAATCGGCAATTTCATCCCAAATCTGACGAGCGATGTCATCGCCAGCCTTCGCGGCATCGGCGATCATCTTGGGGGTGCATTCTTCCAGAGTCTTCTGTACGTGAGCCTCGGCGTAGCGCTGCACGGCATGCTCGGCGATCTCTTTGTTACCAGTGTACTTTTCCAGGGCTCCGAGGTTGCCGTAGTGGCCGGGTTTTCCGTCGAAGTGGATGCTCATCTGACCGATCTCACCAGCGGCACAGCCACTGCCACGATAAAGCTGACCATTGAGGATCAGGCCACCGCCGATGCCGGTGCCCATCGTCAGGGCCACCACATTGTTCAGACCGCGAGCTGCACCATAGCGGAACTCGGCATAGGCCATGGCGTTGGCATCGTTTTCTACCACCACAGGCAGGCCAGTCTTTTCACCCAGGATCGCCTTTAGGGGCACATGCTTCCAGCCGGGAACGTTGGTCAAAATATGAACGAAACCGTGATCGAAATCCACGAGTCCTGGAACACCGACGCCGATAGCCGCAATGTCTGGATAAGTCTCGCGCAGCTTGGCGATGCGTGCCGCCATTTCACCAATGAGGGCGGCTGGGCCAGCAAAGTGGGCGGTGGGGATAGGGGCATCGGTGGTCAGCAGTTCGCCGCCGCGGCAAACGCCGAGTTTGACTGACGTGCCGCCGAAATCAATGCCGACCGAGGTGATGGAACTTTCAGACATGGTTAAGGGCGCGGAGATTGCCTACCAAACGCAGGCCATGCAAGGTCAAATCTGGGTCCACCAGGATGTCTTCATTCATTCCTGAGATGATCCATTCAGCATCCCCCCCTGTGGCGACGATATGCAGGGGGCCTGCTGGCAGTTCCTGGCGTAGAGCCTTCAGGATGCCCTGGATCATGCCACGATAACCAATCGCGGCTCCTGCTTGGATAGCCTCGTAGGTGGACTGACCGATGGCGTGAGGAGGCTCTTGCAGGTCCACCTTGGGAAGCAGCGCCGTGCGTTCGTGGAGATAGTCAGTCATCAGACGCAACCCGGGGGCGATGACCCCCCCGATGTAGTGGCGATCCGCCGAGAGGATATCGAAGGTCACGGCCGTGCCGAAATCCACCACAATCCCAGGGGAACCGTGCAGATGGGCGAGGGCGACAGCATTGGCTAGGCGATCCGCGCCGATGGATTCAGGCCTCGGGTAGCGGATGCCAATGCCCATGGGGGTATCGTGACGCAGCTCGATCAGATCGGGGAAAGCTGTGCGGAAGGGCACAACGGCGGCTGGCACGACGCTGCAAAGAATGACCTTCGCAAAGCTCCAATGGCCGATTTTTTTTAAAATTCCCTCAGGTGTCAGACTGGCCGTCGGCAGCTCCTGGCGGTCCAAAATGGACTCGCGGGAGGCCAGCCCCAGCTTGGTGCGGCCATTGCCCACATCGATAAGGAGATACTCAGCAGTCATGCGTGGTTATGGATGGGCGAGGCTAACTGGGCAAGCTTGATAAAAATTTGTTGCGAAAATGGAGAATGCATCCAGAATCCCTGCCCCTCGCTCCATTCGCCCGTCATGGGAATGGGTGCGAAACCACTTCCGCCCCGCACATTATGAGCACTATCATCGCCAAAATTGATTCCGAACAACTCAAGAAGGAAGTCGCATCCTTCCATGTGGGCGACAGCGTGAAGATCCATACCCGAGTCATCGAAGGCGACAAAGAGCGTATCCAGATCTTCGCTGGTATCATCATTTCCCACAAAGGCACTGGCCTGAACGAAGCTTTTACCGTCCGCAAGATCTCTTATGGTGAAGGCGTGGAGCGTGTGTTTCCTTTGCACAGCCCTAAAGTGGCCAAGATCGAAGTCACCAAGTCCGGTAAAGTCCGCCGCGCGCGTCTCCACTACCTCCGTAGCCGTAAGGGCAAGCAGGCCATGACCGTCAAGGAACTGGTCCAGAACGACGCTTAATTCACAGCGATCCTTCATTTCAATTTCTGATTTCAAACCCCGGCATCTGCCGGGGTTTTTTGTTGGTGCGAACCACGATGTCTGCAGTGCAGAGCTAAATAACAACCCGCATAGAGGCCTGCTCCTAGAATGATGCCGACAAGCATTTGAGTGGATGGCATGATGAGCCAAGGAGGTCTTGAGTGTCCTAGCAGGCCGGTGGTCCATTCAGGGGCAAAGGCCATTCTACCAGGAGCTGGGGCAAAAAATTCGCGACTTCCTTTTTCGAAGTTTGCGTAGCCACTCACTCCCGCAGCGATTTCGGGGCGGAAGGCTAAGTCGGGCTGATCGAAGAGATACTGGATGGGGGCAAATCCACTATCCCTCAGCCATCGGTAGGCATTAAATCGCAGGTGAGCTGGATGGAGCACATCGGGCGCGGATCGATGGGGTATTGGAGACGGCCCTGCGGTAGCTCCCAAAATTTGCAGCAGGGCTGGCCAGTCAGCCTCGGTCGGGGGTAAGCTGATTTCGAACCCTTGCTCACGAAAGCCAGCTTGGATCCATTCCTCTTGGCTTTTGTCTCGATTGGCTTGCCACCATTGAATCCAATGCTGCCGCCATGCGTCTGATGACGTGGCTTCAGTCGGGTCATGATTGGTGATCATCGCTAAACTGCTATCCCGATGCCCCGACTGGCAGCTTTCCAGGTCTGTACCATCGGCGACCCATTCCATCATGCGCTCAAGCCATGCCTTATCACCAAAAGCTCCCACAATGGTTCCATCCTCATGCCACCAAGGCCCCCATTTGAGATGGGTTTGTTTCGATTGCCAAAAGCCGGTGGGTGAGAGGTGGGTGGCAAATTCTGGAGACTGACCGCGAATCCAGGGGACAACGCCTGTCCAATAGAAAGCGATCGCAAGGCTGCTTACGATCACCAACAAGAGACCGATCGAATGTCGTTTGGAGAGTGCTTTCATAGACCATGGGAGAACCGAATGACTCATTTTCAGGGAGGTCTTTTATTTGCCAGCCAAAGAGGCTAGCAAATGCTGCATCTCTTCTTGAAGAGAAATCGTCCCCGTGAGTGTCTGAGCCACTTCAGCTTCGATCCATTCGCGGTAGCGTTTACGAAGCCGATGTACTTGCACTCGGATGGCGGTTTCGCTCAGACCAAGTTGAAGGGCGATTTTTTGTTGCTGACCTTGTTGGGCTGTATTTGCCAGCCAAGGCTTGAGAGCATCAAAAAGATCGCCTTTGCCTTGAGCGCTCATCTCAGAGTTCAGTTGATTTAGAGCCCTATCAAGAAGTGCGCAGGCCCACTGCTGATCAAAGAGCTTGTCGGGTGGCCATTGTTTGTCGTCAGGAAGATCAAGTTCATTTGGCTCATGGAAGGTGACGTGACCCCCACGCTTCTGGGTCTGTCTTACGCGTTGCTTTTCCAAGAGGAAATGTTTGACCATGCCCAGCAGGTAAGCCCGGAAACGCCCTTTACTTCGATCTGCTCCCAAATTGGAGTGAGTAAGAAGGTGAGCAAAGAAATCTTGGGTCAGATCTTGAGCTACTTCATCGTCCCTGCACCAATGGCGGATAAAGGCATGAACGGGGCGATGATAGGCAGCACATAGTTCGCCCAGGGCTAATACCGCTGTCTCACCTTGGCCCTGGGCACATTCGACCAGAGTCCAGCGAGTGTTCTGAAAACTGCTGTTCATGAACGCTGCCGTGCGGTTTGGAGGATACTTTTCAGACGAGTGCGGTAATCCTCGGGCAGAGCTTCTCGGTCTATCAGTGCCTGTAAAGCATCCGTGTGCTGGGCGCGGGCACAGGTGGATAAGAGCTCAAGGCCTTGTTCCCAGAGGTAAGCTGTGCTGCGATTTTCCAAAAGACGAATCACGGCTTCGGCGACGAGACTGTGCTGGGCTGGCTGGATGGTGCCTCGCAGTCCCCAGAGGCTGCGACCCGCAATGTTTGTGATGTCAGGATTCTGTGCCAGTTGGAGCAAGCGTCTCACGGTGGCTTCAGACTTATTCGCTTGAGTGCTGAGCGCGTGATAGAAAACATTGTAGCCAACGCCTGCGGTGGTCATGGTCCCATCATCAAGCTCATCCAAATGACTCCACTCGAGGATTTTGGCTTCGATTTCGGGGGAGATTCGCGCTCCCCACAAAGGGCCTAACAGCATGCGTTCATCGAAAGCATAGCTATCTCCTCGGGTCTTCGCCTTTGCGATGACCATTCCGCGTTCAAGAAGCGATAACATGGGATCCGCATAGCGCCCGGTAAAATCGCGATGGCTAAGTGTGCCTAAAGCATGTGCCATTGGGATCAACTGAGATTCTTTGGCGTTGTCGACCATGGCCAAGATGCGATCCACATCTGTGGATTCCGGCTCCATTGAGACGACGGCTGAGATAGCCAAATTGGAAATGTCCACATCGGCGAAGTTCAAATGTGCTCGTGCCAGTTCACGAAACGTCTTTTTGTCAGCGCTGGTTTGACTGATCTTTGGAATGGAGAGCAGACCAGCGCGAACAAGATCCATCTGGGAGGAGGCCAGAGCTTCCTGAATGGCCAGGAGCGCTTTGCCTCGAGCGGATGGAGAGTCTGTGCGGCAGGCTTCGGTGACCCAACTTTGACTCAGCTTTCTTAGCTTATCCAAGCTCGCCCACTCGGCTCGTCGCTTTTCCTGACGCCGGGTGTTTTCTTCGCGTCTAAGTTGTTCTCCAAAGCGGGGGGCAGTTAAGGTGGCTCGGCTCAAAAGGAGGTTAAACGGGCCCAGGAGCGAGAGGACGAAAAAAAGAGCGATATGAGACCTAGGTTTGCGGCTGCGCCAAGCGGCCCACGTGCCGGCGAGCATGATGGTCGTTAAGCCGACGGCATTCCAATAGGTGTGGATGCGACCGAGGATCGGCATCCAATAGTCGCCCCAAGCCGCCGCCTGTGGCTCCACGGTCCCTGTCGTGCTAGCTACATCTCGACCTATCGCCGTCACTCCGGCGCTGAGGTAGCCGATAGGCGTCACTCCTAACGCTACGGGAGCCACGGCGAAAACACCATAGCTACCGACCAAACCGAGGCTAAGGACGCCTAACGAACCGATACCTGCGGCCAGCACCCCAGAGGCTAGCAATCCCACCGAGAAGACACCCCAACTGATCAGCCCAAAAGAGATCACTCCCAAAGCCAGGACTCCTGTGGCATGTACGCCGATGGCCACAATGCCTCGGGCACGTTTCATTTTACCGGTCAATGGGTCCTTGCCGAACACAATGTGTAACCACGGCCAGCTGCCAATGCCGCTCTCGCTGCGATACTCATAGTTCAACTCATTCCAGGAAGGTGTCGGCCCAACTGGCATGGGGGCAGTTCTGGCGTTTTCGAGACCAGACTTCATCTCGGCCGCATTTTGAAACCGCTTCTCTCGCTGCTTTTCCAAGGTTCTCAGCACCACTGCATCCAAGCGAGGATCAGTGCCATTGCACTCGCTCGGGTTGGGAAAGCGGCCCAAAGGGAGCTCGCCGGTGAGCATCTCATAAAATACCACGCCTAAGCTGTAGATATCTGCACGATGATCTACATCCTGTGGACGTTCTACCTGTTCTGGAGCCATATAGGCTAGGGTGCCTAGCTTGGCTCCGCTTTGGGTGAGCGTGAAATCGGGTTGAATTTCATCCCTCAATTTAGCCAGTCCGAAATCGGCGATTTTGACTCGGCCTTCCGTGTCGATGAGGATGTTCTCGGGTTTGATGTCACGGTGCAGTACATCATGCTCGTGAGCATATTGGAGAGCATCGCAGAGTTTGGGCACGATGCTGAGAGCCTCTTGGGCTGTAAGACCTCCATTTTGCAGGGCTTGGCGGAGATTCACTCCGTCCACATACTCCATCATAAGATAGGGCTGCTCCTGAGCGCCTAGGTTAGCTGACCCGAAGTCATGGACCTGGACGATGTGCGGGTGATTCAGGCGCGCTAGGGCTCGGGCTTCGCGAGTGAACCGTTCGGTCCATTCTGGGTCCCGTGCTTGCTCGGGAGACAGCAGCTTCAGCGCTACCCATCGGTCCAAGGTGGGTTGTCGTGCTTTGAAGACACGGCCCATGCCACCAGCGCCTAACCATTCATGAATTTCTAGTTGAGGAAAAGCCGTTCGGATGTCTTCCGCCATATCCTCGGTGGCAGCTTGAGCAGGTAGTGGGGCGGTTTGTAACGCACCGGCCATGAGGCAGTGCGGGCAGAAACCTTGAGGCGCATTGTCTGGAAGTGCCTGTCCGCAGGAGGGACAGGTGGCAGAGAGAGGAGAATCGCTTTTCATGATGTCTTCCTCCTGTCCTGTGAGAATGCGGAAGGAATGTTACACTTTTTCCACCGTCGGTTGGTCGGACGACCTGCGCTCGTAATAGCGAAACTCCAAGGCCTCGGTTTCCTCCAGCACCTGCTTCAACTCAAACTGATGCTCAAAAGCGGGGAGGTGGGTATCGCCCTCGTAGTCCCCTTTGACCAAAGTTAGATACAGGGCATCGCACTGAGGCAAGAGCTCGGCATAGACTTGGGCACCGCCGATGACAAAAACCGTTTCGGCTCCAGCGGTAACGGAGGCCAGTTCGGAGACATGGCGAATGACGGTCAGCCCTTCGCGAGGTTCCAGGGTGCGACTGAGCACGATGTTTTGACGACCCGGGAGGGGTTTGCCGATGGACTCGAAGGTGGTTCGGCCCATCAGGATAGGGTGTCCCAGCGTGGTGCGTTTGAAGAATTTGAGGTCTTCGGGAAAGTGCCAGGGCAGAGTGCCATCGCGGCCGATAACTCGATTGCCGGCCATGGCGACAATGGCGATGAGGCGAGGTGTCATTCGATTTATGTCGTCAGAAAAATTTGCGGTTCAAGTTCACACGGGTGGCTCGATCGCCCCCGTGACGGAGTAAGGAGGATCGGGGTTGCGGAATGCAACTGAAATGAAAAAAGAAAAGGCGGCATCGGGAACCGATGCCGCCTCATTCAAAAGGGAGAGTTGGATTACTGAGCGTTGGCCCAGTCGATGGCTGCACGGCAGATTTCCCAGAAGCTACCGCTTTCCAGGCTCGCACCGCCGACGAGCGCGCCGTCCACGTCTTTCTGGCTGATCAACTCGGCCATGTTGTTCGGCTTCACGCTGCCACCGTATTGGATGCGGATCTTTTGGGCAGTGTCTTCACCGAACATCTCGGTGAGCACGCTGCGGGTGAAGGCATGGGCATCCTGAGCCTGTTGAGGGCTGGCGGTGCGGCCGGTGCCAATGGCCCAGACGGGCTCATAAGCGATGACAACATCCAACACGCGGCGGGCACCCACTTCAGCGAGGGATTCGCGGAGTTGGCTTTCCAGGACTTTCTCGATCAGACCGCCATCGCGTTCTTCGAGGGTTTCACCGATGCAAAGGATGGGGTGCAGGCGGGCTTCCAGCGCGGCCAGGACCTTGGCGTTCACAATCGCGTTGGTTTCGCCATACAGGCTGCGGCGCTCGCTGTGACCGAGGATCACGTGGCGGCAGCCGCACTCCTTCACCATGCGGGCACTGATCTCACCCGTGTAAGCACCGCCGGGGAATTGGCTCATGTTCTGTGCGGCTAGCTCCACCACCTCTTCACGAGCGTTCAGCAGCACTTCGTGGGCCTTGCTCAGGCTGACGGCGGGTGGAGCCACCACGATTTGGATGGGGCACTTCTCAGGCACCAAGCGGGAGAAAGCACGGAGGAAATCGTCCGTCTCCTGGGGTGTCATGTGCATCTTCCAGTTGGCGGCAATGATGGGTTTGCGAACGTAGGTCATGTGGGAGTTAGCGGTGGTTTACGATTGTTGGCCGTGGTTTGCAGTGGTTGCAGGGGGCAGGAGCTGGTTGCTGTGGGAGGTTTTGGGTTTGTTTTTCAATCCAGGCAAACCATCGCCGACAACCGCCAGCTACTGCAAAGAGTCATCAGTCTTACTTCTCCTGCAGGCAGGCCACGCCGGGGAGGATTTTACCTTCGAGGAGTTCTAGGGAGGCACCGCCGCCGGTGGAGATGAAGGTCATTTTGTCGGCCAGCTTGGCTTTCTTCACGGCCTTCACGCTGTCGCCGCCACCGATGATGGTCTTGGCGGCGGAGTTGGCGGCCACGGCTTCAGCCACGTCGAAGGAGCCTTTGGCGGACTCTTTGATTTCGAACACACCCATCGGGCCGTTCCAGATCACCGTCTTGGCCTTGGCGATCTCTTCGGAGAAGAGCTTCACGGACTCAGGGCCGATGTCCACACCTTCCCAGCCTTCGGGGATGTTCTCGTTCACGCCGGTGTACTTGGTGTTGCCCAGCTTCTTGGCGTCAAAATCAAACGCGTCGGTGATCATCGCGTCCACGGGGATGAGCAGCTTCACGCCGCGCTCCTTAGCCTTATCGATGGCGGCCTGGGCGATCGGCTCCCACTCGGGTTTGTAGAGGCTTTTGCCGATGCTGATGCCCTGCACGATCTTGCGGAAGGTGTAGGCCATGCCACCGCCGATGATGATGGTGTCGGCCTTTTCCAAGAGGCGATTGATGACCTCGATCTTGTCGTTCACCTTGGCACCGCCGAGGATCACCACGAACGGGCGCTCAGGGTTTTCCAGTTCGTCGTGCAGGTAGGTCAGCTCTTTTTCCATGAGCAAACCGGACACGGCAGGGAGGTAATCGGCCACACCGGCGGTGGAGCTGTGGGCGCGGTGAGCAGAGCCAAAGGCGTCGTTCACAAACACTTCGGCCAGATCAGCGAGGCCCTTGGCCAGTTCGGCGTCATTTTTTTCTTCACCGGCATGGTAGCGGGTGTTTTCCAGCAGCAGCACGCCACCGGCAGGCAGGGCCAGGGCCTTGGCTTTGGCGGATTCACCGGTGGTCTCTTCGGAGAACTCCACGGCGGTGCCCAGCAACTCTGCCAGGGCAGGGGCCACAGGAGCCAGGGACTGCTTCGGATCACGCTGACCCTTCGGACGGCCCAGGTGGCTGCACAGGATCACCTTGGCACCTTTTTCGATCAGATACTTCAGGGTCGGCAGGGTCTCCTGGATGCGGGTGGAGTCGGTGATGACCATTTGTCCGTCCTTCTCTTCGAGAGGCACGTTGAAGTCCACGCGCACGAGGACGCGCTTGTTGCTCAGGTCGATGTCGCGGATGGTCTTTTTCGGCATGGTATTGAGGGGTAAAAGTTACCGTCCAGTCTGACGGGGCGAGATGTTTAGCACAGAGCGTGCAGGCTGCGCGTGAAAAATTTCCCCCAGAGGGCAGGAGGCCCATTTCCAGACCCGATTTTCCACGGTGTAAACAGTTTTCATTTTGTCGTCAACGACGGCGTTCTGGGGTGCTAAGGGGTTGAACAGCAAGGAATTGCTCCTGTGCAAAAAGCGCCCAAAACTGCACAAAAGATTCTCCGTGGTATTCCATCCCCCCTCAGAGGCATCGGGGGAACGGCATATTTCCTATGCGCTGCCCTCCGTTCCACTCCGCCACATTTGGCACAGCTTGCCGAGAGCCAGTGTCGGGACACATCCAATCTTTCAGAAGGTTCTCCTTCATGCCCTTGATTGGGATGATTCCCGGCGAAGAAGGCGAGGGGATTTTAGAAAGATCCTCAATCACTAAAGCACCACCTCCAATTCTCGTATCACCGTCTTGGGTCGGGGCCTCGGCTTTTCCGCACACGGCGGATCACCCTGAGACAGCGGCTGAGGTCAGGGCTGATCGTCCACATTGATATCGGAGGCTCCTTGCTCTGAACCCAGGCAGGCCAACCGTCAGGAAAGCCATGCGGCTGGGTTCCAGGGCAGGCGCATTCGATGGTGGGGATCGTCGCTCGGTTTCTAGGACAAAGCCAGAGAGGAAGGCCAAACAAACGGTGTCAGCTGTTGCTTAATTGGTTAACGGGTGTCTGTTGTGGCATGAATTACCTTTGGGAGTCACTGCTTTGAGAAAGTCTCCCAACCTGAGGCACATCGCTTTCGTTGGTGGTTATGAGCCCAGGAGATGTGGAATTGCGACATTCACGCATGACCTTTGTGAAGCGATTTATGAAAGCGCTTCGGTGCCTTGTTCGGTCGTGGCGGTCAACGACCGTCCTGAAGGGTATAAGTATCCCTCCAGAGTTTGTTATGAATTGCAGGAAAAGGACTTGGATTCCTACCGGCGTGCTGCGGATTTTCTGAATTATCAAAACATGGACATGCTGAGCGTTCAGCATGAATTCGGTATATACGGCGGCGTGGCGGGTAGTCATCTCCTTGCGCTGTTGAAGGAGGTGCGGATGCCTGTGGTGACGACGCTGCACACCATTCTACAAAATCCTTCTCCTCCCCAAAGAAAGGTGATGGATGAGCTGGTTCAGCGTAGCGACAGGCTTGTCGTGATGGCGAACAAGGGGGCTGAGATCCTGAATGAAGTCTATGGTGTGCACCTCACAAAAATTGACGTGATTCCTCACGGCATTCCGGATATTCCGTTTACGGATTCGGGTCTTTGGAAAAGACAATTCGGTGTGCAGGACCACCATGTTCTCTTGACGTTTGGTTTGTTAGGCCCGGGGAAGGGGATTGAGCATGTCATCGCAGCGCTGCCGGAAATCGTGAAGCGCCATCCTCAAGTGGTGTACTTGGTGTTAGGTGCGACACATCCGCATTTGATTGCCAAAGAAGGCGAGCGCTACCGCCTCAGCCTGGAACGCTTGGCCGAGGAGCTGGGGGTGAGGGGAAACGTGATTTTCTACAACCGGTTCGTGACCTTGGAAGATCTGACGGAGTTCATCAAGGCCACGGACATTTATGTGACCCCTTACTTGAATGAAGAGCAAATTACTTCCGGGACGCTGGCTTATGTCTTTGGCGCGGGTAAAGCCGTGGTCTCGACGCCGTATTGGCATGCCACGGAGCTTCTGGCGGAGGGGCGTGGCCTGCTGACGCCGTTCTGCGACCCTGCAGGCATCGCCCGGGCGGTCTGCCAGTACCTTGACTCGCCAGCAGAGATGGAAAGGACGCGAAAGGCAGCTTATCAATGGGGGCGTGAAATGATCTGGCCTGCCGTGGCGCAACGGTATTGGCATTCATTTCAGCACGCCTGCTCAGATTGGAAGAGAACTTCTCGGCCGAGTTATGCCGACTGGATACGTTCTTCACGGGCCTATGAGCTGCCGGCCTTGCGGCTGGACCACCTGGATCACATGACTGATGGAACTGGGCTGTTCCAGCATGCGGTGTTCAGTGTGCCGGATTTTCATCATGGTTACTGCACGGATGACAATGCGAGGGCACTCATCCTCTGCACTCTTTTGATGGAGGAGCATGGCAGTACCTCGGGGCAGAAACTCGAGGCTCTGGCCTCCCGCTACTTGGCATTTCTGACCGCAGCGCTGAACCGGGATACCGGTCGTTTCCGGAACTTCATGAGTCATGGCCGTCAGTGGCTGGAAGAGGCGGGCAGTGAAGACAGCCATGGCCGTGCGCTGTGGGCATTGGGCACGGGTGCGGCCAAAGCGTCGAACAAAAGCAAGGCGCAGCTATGCGCCTATTTATTCGAAGAGGGGTTGCACGCCGTCGAATCTTTCACATCCCCCCGGGCATGGGCCTTCACCATGCTGGGGCTGGATGAATATCTGAGATTTGCCCCATGGGATCAAAAAGCCAGGGAGGTGCAGCGAAGGCTGGTTTTTCGGCTGGTCAAACTATGGCTGGAGTCCGCTTCGGATGACTGGCTGTGGTTTGAGCCATCGGTGACTTACGACAATGCACGCCTCTGTCAGTCGCTTCTGGTCAGCTCAGCCGTGATGCCTCACAAAGAGGGGCTTGAGGTGGGTTTGATGTCTCTGCGATGGCTGGCGTCCCTACAGCGCACGCAGGCCAATCACTTCCGCCCGATCGGCAGCAATGGCTTTTACGTGAAGGGCGGAGCCCGGGCTGATTTTGATCAGCAACCGGTGGAGGCGCAGGCCATGGTGTCGGCATGTCTGGAAGCTTTTCGCCTCACTGGGGATAAGACTTGGCGGGATGAGGCTAAACGGGCGTTTGAATGGTTTCTGGGACGCAATGATTTGGGCATTTCATTGTATGATGCAGCCACCGGGGGATGCCGGGATGGCCTCCACAGGGATCGGGCCAATGAAAACCAGGGGGCGGAGTCCACGCTCGCCTTCCACATCGCCCGCGCGGAAATGAGCGCGGCCGAGCATCCCCTGGCCCAGCCATTACCCGCTACATGAACCCGATCTCCATCCATCGCCATGAAATGCTGCTGCGGCCGGAAAGTGCCAGGGTCATCATTCGTCCCTACATTCCGGCCAACCCCCAGCGCATTGCCGCCATCATTGGCAGGGCGCTGTCTCTGAGTGAGTCCGAAGCTCGTGACGAACTCGTTCATGTGCGTGAGGAGTTCGACTCCAGACACCTCGACATTACGGCTATTTTCAGGGCTCATTATGCGAAGGTGGAAGCCCATATCTTCACCCAGCGTCCGCTTTCCGAGGAAAGGAAGCAGCTTATTGGCGCGCTGTTTTCAGGGGAGTATGCTCTGGAGTCCGCTGCTTTGTTCAATCCGTCCATTGTCCCGCATCCTGACCAGTCTGGGATTCCTGAAGGCGGGCTGCGTTTCATCATGAGCTTGCGAGCGACAGGCGAGGGGCACATTTCTTCCATCGAATTTAGGGATGGCATTCTCACGGCCCAAGGAGCCCTCTCGTTCGCTCCGGTGTCTCGCTACGTCAGTGCCCCTGAAGTGCTGCCAAACCCAAGTTACCGGAAGAAAACTTTCGTCCTCAAACTCCATGAGATGGGCTTTGACAACGATAGCGCCGGGGCGGTGATGTCCCGATTAGGGGGGCAGTTTACACGTGGGGAGTTGGGGGAAAGTATGGACAGATTCCGCCGTGAGACCTTGCCTGTCACGCAGGACATTCGGCGCACGCTCGACTGCATCCAGTGGCTGGCCGATTCCAATTATGAATTGTGCTTTTCCCCTAAGCTGGCTTTGAGCGAACGCATTATTTTCCCAGTTTCCCCAAACGAAAGCAATGGCATTGAAGACGCTAGGTTCGTCCGCTTTGTGGAGGATGACGGCTCAGTCATGTATTACGCGACCTACACGGCCTACAATGGCCGGGCGATCCTTCCCCAGTTCATTGAGACGGAGGATTTTCTGCATTTCCGGATGCTCACGTTGAATGGAAGCGCATTGGAAAACAAAGGGATGGCTCTGTTTCCGCGCCGGATTCATGGCCGCTACGCCATGCTTTCCAGGCAGGATGATGAAAATTTGTTCGTGATGTTTTCGGACAATCTTCATCATTGGAGTTCGCCTCAGATCTTGCTCCGGCCTGCGGAGGTCTGGGAGTCTGTCAAAGTGGGAAACTGCGGCTCACCCATTGAGACCCCGGCGGGGTGGCTGGTGATGACGCATGGCGTCGGCCCCATGCGTAAATATTGCATCTCCGCAGTCCTCTTGGATCTCGATGACCCGACCCGGGTCATCGGTCGTCTGCGGCACCCGCTCTTGTCACCTGAAGGCAATGAGCGTGAAGGCTATGTGCCGAATGTGGTTTATAGCTGTGGATCACTGCTGCATGCGGGCGAGTTGATCCTCCCCTATGCCATGAGTGATTATGCCACGGCGATTGCGACTCTGTCCGTGAAGGAACTGCTGGCGGCCCTTATCGAAAAGGATCCGACCCTTTGAACTTTGAATCAAGATGATGGCAGCAAAGGAGTTACCGCCGCCGCCTCATCCCCCATCCGAGCAAGCCGAGCATGAGAAAAGCCATGCGGCTGGGTTCGGGGATAACGCTGAGCGGGGTTTTCACGCCGCTGGCGAGATCGGTGATCTGGCTGGCGTCCAAGACACCTTGATAAAGGGCCATCTCATCCATGAAGCCGATGAAGTTACGATCCGAAGTGCCGGACCCTTGGCCGCCAAAGAAGAAGCTGTTGTTCGTGGCCAGGGTGAAGGTGCTGTCGGTGCCGATGAGGGTGCCATCCACGTAATAGTTGAGCACGCCGGTGCCGTCATTGAGGCCCGAGGCCGTGAAGGTGACCGCGAGGTGATGCCAAGCGTTCAGGTTCATCTTATTGGAAGCCCCCAGATTCACATCGGCATCCGGATAGTGCTGGAGGGACAGGGTAGTGCTGCTGGCTGTGGCCCAGGCATACAGTTCGTTTTCACCCCCGAAGCCATCACCCACACCGATGTGGAAGAGCGTATCGTTGGTGGCCGTGGATTGCCGATTGTAAAACATGGCCACGGACCAACTGCTGTTGTTGAAGTCGTAGCTGAGGCCGCTGGTGGTGACACCGTAACGACCGCTCTGGTTGGTGCCATTGGCGGTGAGGGAGACGTAGGCCCCGCTGCCAGAATAGGCGGGGGTGGTGGTGAGGATGGTTGAACCAGTTCCTGTTGTGCCATTGGCATCGAAGGCGGAGTTGTAGCCGTTGCCGCTCTGATCCAGCAAGGTGGTGCCGGAGGCGCTGCCATCATAATAGACGAGCACGCTGGCGGCTGGGGACGAGCTGGCGAGGAGGAGCAAGGTCGCCAGCAAGGTTGGGACGAAACGACAATGCATCCCTTTCTCGTACACTGTGACGGGTTGTAAATCAACCCTCCGCACCAGGGGAGTGGGTGGTCTAAAGTTTTATCTCAGGTCGATGTGCAGCAGGAGCTTTACTGTTGCCGGGGCATGATGATCCGGGCACCGCGTTGCCAAGTGAAGTAGCTCCACACCCAGTGCAGGAAGACAGCGGCACGGTTGCGCATGCCGACGAGGAAGAGCAGGTGAACGAAGAGCCACATGAGCCAGGCGAAGAAGCCACGGAAGTTCATGCCCTTGAACATGGCGACAGCGGCTTTGCGACCGATGGTGGCCATGCTGCCTTTGTCCCAATAGGCGTAGGGGATGCGGTCACCTTTGGTGATCACTTTGGCGATGTGCTGGCCCATCTGAATGGCTGCTGGGCAGACGCCGGGGACACGCACGCCTTTGACATCCGTGAGGCTGACGAGATCCCCCGCCGCATAGACTTGGGGATAGCCGGGGAGGCTGAGATCCGGCTGCACCTGGATGCGGCCTCCGCGATCCAGCGGCACGCCCGCGAGGGTGCGGGTGACGGGGCTGGCCTCGACACCAGCGGCCCAGATGATGATGTCAGCTTCGATGCGTTGCTCTCCGGCGATGACGTATCCCTTGCCCACTTCCTTGACCGGGCAGTTGAGGTGCACGCTGACGCCAATGTCCTCCAGGTGCTCACGAGTGTAGCGCGTGAGGCCTTCGGAGAACATAGGCAGCAGTTTGGGTCCCGCCTCGATGAGGTGAACGTGAGCCTGGGTGGGGTCGATGCGGCGGAAGTCATCTCGCAACACCACCTTGGCCAACTCGGCTAAAGAGCCGGACATTTCCACCCCGGTCGGGCCGCCACCGACCACGACCATGGTCAGCAGACGGGCGGTTTCCGCAGGGTCATTGGCGGCCTCAGCTTTTTCAAAGGCCAGCAGCACCTCTCGGCGGATATGCATGGCATCTTCCAGGCTTTTCAGGCCGAAGGTGAAGGGCTCCCATTCATTGCGGCCAAAGAAACCGGTCTTGGCCCCCAGGGCGATGACGAGGTGATCGTAAACCAGGGTGCGCTCCTTGGTGAGGACGGTTTTCTTCTCCAGGTCGATCTGGGTGACCTCATCCATGAGGGTGGTCACATTCTTATGATCAGCGAGGATGGAGCGCAGCGGCTGGGCGATCTCTGTGGTGGAGAGACCTGCGGTCGCGACCTGATAGAGCAGGGGTTGAAAAAGGTGGTGGTTCCAGCGGTCAACGAGGGTGACGTGAAAGCGCGGGTCACTCAATTCTTTCGCGCAAGTCAGCCCAGCAAAACCACCGCCTAGGATCAGGACTTCCTCAGGACGTCCACCAGCAGGCAAAGCAGTCGAATTCATGGCAGTTAATAGACGAGATCAAGGCCACAGACAAGCATACAACACGCCAGGGGAATGCGCTGAAATGACGATGTTTTTCGTTCGTTTGCTTTCATCCCATGTATTCGAAGTTTCTGATCCTTTGCGCTTGTCTTCTCCACGCCAGCCTGTGGGCGGCTGAGAAACCGAATGTGCTGTTCCTCTTTGCAGATGATTTCACGTATGATGCCATCCGTGCCTTCGAGCACACTGACATTGAAACCCCGCATTTGGATCGCTTAGCCAACAGCGGAAAGGTTTTCACCCATGCCTATAACATGGGCTCGTGGAGCGGAGCGGTCTGCATCGCCAGCCGCACCATGCTGAACACGGGGAAATACGTGTGGCGGGCGCAGAAGACGGATCTGAAACAGGCGATGACCCAAGGGAAGATGTGGTCGCAGCGCATGGCCGCGCATGGGTATGAGACGCTGATGACCGGCAAATGGCATGTGGCGGTGGATGCCGCACGCTGCTTTGACCAAACCTCGAATGTGCGCTCCGGCATGCCGAAAGATACGCCCAGCAGTTACAATCGCCCGCTCATGGGGCAGCCTGATCCGTGGAGCCCATCTGACCCGGATCTGGGTGGCTATTGGCAGGGCGGTAAACACTGGAGCGAAGTGACCGCTGATGATGCGGTGGCTTATCTGCAAAAGGGCGCAGGCAAGGAAAAGCCCTTCTTCATGTATGTGGCCTTCAACGCACCGCATGACCCACGCCAGTCTCCTGCGGAGTATGTGGCTAAGTATCCGCTGGATCGTATCCAGGTGCCGGAGAGCTTTTTACCCGAGTATCCTTACAAGGACAAGATCGGCTGCGGCCCGACGCTGCGGGATGAGAAGCTGGCTCCGTTTCCGCGCACGGAGTTTGCCATCAAGACGCATCGGGCGGAGTACTATGCACTGATCACCCACCTGGATGCCCAGATTGGGCGTGTGCTGGCGGCTTTGGATGCCAGTGGTCAGGCTGACAAGACGTGGATCTTTTTCACGGCTGACCATGGGTTGGCTGTGGGTAAGCATGGTTTGTTAGGCAAACAGAATATGCATGAGCACAGCCTGCGCGTGCCGTTCCTCGTGAAAGGACCTGGGGTTCAGCCGGGGAAAATCGACGCCAGCATTTATCTTCAGGATGTCATGGCCACGAGCCTGGACATCGCCGACGCTCAAGCTGACGATGTGGATTTTCATAGCTTGCTGCCTTTGATCGAGGGCAAGTCCACGCAGGCGACTGCGGCACCTGTGTATGGGGCCTACCTGAATTTCCAGCGGGCCATCATTGTGGATGGCTGGAAGCTCATCGCCTATCCGGAGGCGATGACGCTGCGCTTGTATCATGTGGCAGAAGATCCCGAGGAGTTGCACGATCTCGCGGATGCGCCGGCTCAGCAAGAGCGCGTGAACACCCTGTTCATTCAGCTCCAAGCGCTCCAGCGGAAAATGGACGATCCGTTGGAGATGGTGCCCGCCATTATCAAGCCCGGGGCTTAAGCCTCGCCGTGAAGCTGGCGGAGAGTGATCTCGACCGATTCCTCGTCATTACCCACCCACAGCGCTCCATCCTGAATCGTGATGTGCAGGTCCATGGAGCGCTTTGTCAGGGTGGCCAGTTGCTCACTTTGCTCGGCAGGGATCTGCCAGATCTTGAGGTTTTGCAGACGAGTCAGTTTCCCAGAGATGTCTGTCCACCACGCGTCGGTGCTGCTGCCGTAGGCATACACGGTGACGCATTCGGAGCGGCTGCAGAGCCGTTGCAGGCGTTTTTCATCAGGTTGCCCCACCTCGATCCAGTGGACGACTAAGCCGGTCAGGTCCTTCTGCCAAAGGCAGGCTTCGTCGGGGTCCCACATGTCTTTACCGAACTCCAAGGTGCCACGGTCATTGTCGGCAGGTGCATTCAGCACGTAGGCCAGGAGCCGGACCATCAACCTTTCGTTGGTTTCAGAAGGATGTTGGGCCAGGGTGAGCTGGTGATCGGTGTAGTGATTTCGGTCGAGGTCCGAGACGTCGATTCGAGCTTTAAGAATGGTGGCTTTAAGCGCCATGGGGGTGCCTCACACTAGGGAATCAGACTCTCGGGACAAGCGATTCGCTTGAAATCCGTTTGTGAAAAAGAGTCGAGCTTGGTCTTTGGGTCTTTTTTGTTCGCGGTGAAAGAGGTTGTCAGCCGAGGATGCAGGGGCATTCTGGCGCGGATTTCCCATGTCTATGAAGATTTTCCTCTTTGCTGCATTGTTGGTTGGCTCTCTTGGCGGCCTGCGGGCTCAAGAATCTCAGGAGAGCGATTGGCAGCGGCGATTCGAGGGACAAATCGGCAACGGGCTGGGCATCACCCTGTTGCTGAGCGCCTCTGTTCAGGAGGATGGCGTGAGCACGTATGACGGCAGTTATTACTACCACAAGACAGGCGTGCCCATCAGCCTTTCTCAGGTGTCATCGGATGATGAAGGCGCGGTGAGGCTCCGTGAAAATGAGGCTTTCAATGGCAGCGAAACTTTCACGGGTGAGTGGAAGGTGAAACTCAAAGGTCAGGTCATCGCGGGCACGTGGTCATCGCCGGATGGGAAAAAGCAGCTGCCCATCGAGCTGAAAGAGAGTTATCCGGCCGGATCCGTCAAAGTCGTGACGACGGCTCTTAAGGCGGTGAATACTCTGCGGAAGAACACGCGGAACCAAGGTCGAGAGATCGAGGTGAGATATGTGCAACTGGCCTCCGAGTCCAAAGCGGCCAAAGCCATCAATCGGGTTCTTCGGCAAGATGCCCATAATGTGCCGACCGGGGGTGAGGGCGATGCTCAGGGAGAAAAAGTGCCGGAGAATCCCTCAGAAAATGACATTCTCAAAGCGCTGACTCAAGCCGCGCAAAACACCGCCGAGGTCAGTGATGATGACGAGTTCACGTATGTCTTTTCAGCGATGGATGAGCAGAAGGTGGTGATGAACGATCATGGTTACCTGACGATTGAGTATCTGACCTGGGCCTATGAGGGCGGTGCGCATGGCAACTCCAGCAAAAGTTACCGCTGCTTTGACCTGGAGACAGGTGAGGAAGTGATGCTGCTGGACCTGATTAAGCCTGGGTATGATAAACACTGGGCCGGAGCGGCGGCGAATCTCTTGCGTGAGCAGCGGGGGCTCAAAGCCAAGGATCCGTTGACGGAGGCTGGCCTCTTTGAGGATCGCTTGGAACTGAACGAGACCTGGTATCTCACGCCTGGAGGGATCGGCTTCAGCTATGATCCGTATGAAATCGGGCCTTATGCCATGGGATACGTGGAGTTTGTGCTGCCGTGGAAGGATATCCTGGCGGATGTGAAGCCGGATACTCGGGTCTTCCAATTCGCCAGCCCGATTGCCGCGAGAGCGAAGTGACGAACGCGTTTTCGCCCACTCTTTTGACAGGTTCAGGCCTCCCCTGCGTTGACGGGGCTCCGCTTTGCCACGTATTCAAGAGACATGAAAAAACGCCGCCAGGATCCCCAACCCTCCCCACCTCCCGCTGATGCAGGTTCATCCGGGGGGATGCTACTGGTGGCGGGTGGGCTGGTGGCCGTGATGGGATTGATCGGCTGGGCGATGTGGCCGAAGAAAAGTTACAAGGAAGTGCCGGTGACGGCCTTATCGGTGGCGGGTCCGAAAGGGAAGCTGCAACCCTTTATTATGCCTGATGAGAAGGCCACCTTCGCGACTTATGCGGGGGCCGAGTCTTGCAAGGAATGCCACAGCACTGAATACGACAAGTGGAAGACCTCTCATCACGGTCTGGCGGAGAGGCTGCCCGAGGACAAACTTGATCTCGCGGGTTTTCAACCCCCGCAGGTTTTCCATCACGGCAGTCAGACCACTGAGGCCAAGAAAGAAGGGGATGTGTATGAGATCATCTCCTTGGGCTTTGATAACAAACGTGAGGCCTATCCGGTGGAGCGAGTCATTGGGCATGCGCCTTTGCGGCAATTCCTCGTGAAAGGGCAAAAGGGCCGCCTGCATGCGATGGAGGCCTGCTTCGATCCCAAAAAAGGCGATTGGTTCAATGTCTATGGCGATGAAGATCGCCAACCTGGTGAGTGGGGCCACTGGACCGGGCGTGGCATGGTGTGGAATCAGATGTGCGCGAGCTGCCACAACACGCGGGTGCGGAAAAACTACGATCCCGACACCGATACCTACCATACCTCCATGGCTCAACTGACGGTGAGCTGTGAATCCTGCCACGGGCCCATGAAGGCGCATGATGACTGGCAGCGGCAATACAAGGGTAGCGGTCAAAAAGACCCGACTTTGGTGAAATGGAGCCGGGATCAGCAGGTGGATAACTGTGCGGGATGCCATGCCCGGCGGGGTGAAATCACGGGGGACTTTGTGCCTGGGGAATCCTTTTGGGATCACTACCTGCTGACGATCACGGATCACACGGATGTCTATTATCCCGATGGTCAGATCCGCGATGAGAACTACGAGTTTGCGAGTTTCATCAGCAGTCGCATGTATCATGCCGGGGTGCGCTGCATGGACTGTCATGACATGCATAGCATGAAGACCATCCTGCCGGGTAACCAACTCTGCATGCGCTGCCACACCGCGGGCGGGTTCCCGAATGCGCCGGCGATCTTGCCGGAGATGCACAGCTTTCACCAACCCACCAGCACGGGGAATGAATGCATCAACTGCCATATGCCGCAGACGACCTACATGCAGAGGCATCCACGTCACGATCACGGTTTCACCATCCCAGACCCGCTCTTGACCAAGGAATACGGAGTGCCGAATGCCTGCAATAAATGCCATCAGGATCAAACCGTGGACTGGGCTCTTGCCGCGACGGACAAATGGTATGGCGAGAAGATGAATCGTCGCACCCGGTCACGGGCGATGACGATTGCGAAAGCACGGCAGGGCAATCCCGAGGGGCGTGATGGCTTGCTGGCACTGCTGGAGAGCGATGACACGCCGCACTGGAAAGCCAGTGCAACCCTTTTGCTGGATCGCTGGATGACCGAACCCCAAGTGCAGCAAGCCGTGGCCCGCCAGCTTGAGCATGAGCACCCCCTCGTCAGGCAGTCTGCGGCACGCGTCATTGAGCCTGCTTTGCAAAGCAGTAGCTTGCGCAGTGCGGCGGAGAAGCTGTTGGAGGACCCCGTGCGCAGCGTGCGTGTCACGGCAGCATGGTCACTGCGGGAATCGCTGAATCTGGACAGCGTTGCTGGAAAAGAACTCCAGCACATGTTGAGACTGAATGCGGATCAACCAAGTGGTCAGATGCAGCTCGGCCAGTTCTACTATGCTCTGCGGGATGTGCCGACGGCGATCCAACACATGGAAACGGCGATCCGCTGGGATCCCAATTCACCTCCGTTCCATCATGATTTGGCCATGCTTTACAGTGCTGCGGGGAACACGGCGAAGTTGATCGAGAAACTTCGCGATGCCATCCGCTTGGCTCCCCAAGAAGCGCAATTTCACTATGAACTCGGGCTGGCTCTGAGTGAAACGGGCGATATGGAGGCGACGATTGCAGCGCTGCGCGAGTGTGTGAAGCAGGCCCCCCAATTTGCTCGGGCTTGGTACAATCTTGGGTTGGCTCTCAATGGCCAGGGCCGCACGGCGGAAGCCATGGACGCTCTGCGGAAAGGTGAAGGGGCCGATCCGGCCGACGCCGGGATACCTTATGCCCGGGCGACGATCCTGGCTCAGCTTGGGCAGCGGGATCAGGCGATCTCAGCGGCGCAACGTGCCCTGCAGATCAATCCTGGATTTCAGCCTGCGCAGCAGCTTTTGATGATGTTGACGCGCAACTAACCGGCGCTTTTACGGTAAATATGCACGGTCAATGTTGCCGCCTGTCGCGTGCTCCGTTAGACTCGGTTTAAATTCCTCCCTTTTCATGGCTCGACGTGCGCAATCAGGACTGAAACCCAGCCATCTCATCGGACTGCTCGCCCTGGTGGGCCTGGGCATTGGAGGCGGCTACGCGCTGCTGAATCGAACCACGGACCCGATGACGGGAGTCACGGCCTTGAGCACGGAGGAGTATCTGGAAAGCTCCACCGCATTGAGTGGCAACACCTACAAGGTGGAGGGAACGGTGGATGACCGACTGGATAACTGGCGTGCCGTCGATGGCCGACTTTTCAGCGTGCAGGTGTCTGAGGCAGGTTCCTTTGTGCCCGTCTGGGTGCCTTCTAAACTGGAAACCAACATTCAAAGAGGCCAGCGTTACGTTTTTAAAGTCCGTGTCATGGAGACAGGAGTGCTGGAAGTGCTGGAACTGATCAAAGCCTGAAGTCTGAAGCCCATGAAAAGACTCGTCCTGTTTTCCGCTGTGTGCCTTTCTCCGGCTTGGTTGGGAGCTCAAGTGCTGCCATCACCAAGCAGCCCCGCGCCCGCATCTTCTGCACCGAGCAGTTCTGCTTCTTCGTCATCATCGGGTGGAGGTGGGGGCGGGCAGCAAGGGGGCCAGGATTCCATCTTTGGCGGTCTCGTTCCGCATGTGGATAGCGGTAGCGAAACCGTGACCTGGGATGGTAAAATGTGGAATCTCAACAACAACCGGCTGGCTCGGTCGAAGTTCGAGATCTATCTGGCGACACCGGAGGCGAACAGCACTGACGATCAAGCCTATCGTGATTTGATCGCGCAGATCACCCAACTGCTGGCCCCGACACGCAGCGGTGGGCCAGATGTCTCGAAGGCCTTTGCTCTGCTGCCCGAGGCAGGAGCGTTCCCAATTGATGGGGGCATTTGCAACACCATTGCCAATGGCGTGTGGGATGTCTGGCTGGCCCAGCGAAAGGTGAACAATCTGCGCTCGGCCAATGACGCCATGCTGAAGCGGCGCAAGGACCTGGAGTGGAATACGGAGCAGGGGATGAACAGTGCCCCCTTGAGCCCGAACACCTCCGGCGGTAGCACCAAAGGTGGCGCGAATGCCAATAATCGCCAGCAGGCGGCGCAGCGGCAGCAGAGCAACAACATGAGCTTTGGCCGCGTCTCAGGTTACATCAAAAGCATCGCTGAAATCGAGGCGAGAATGAAGCTGAATGAGACAGCGATTGGCCTCTCCGAGGTCACCAGTAAGACCCAGTTCCAGGCCCTGATGGTGCAACTCTTCATGCAGCGTCGGTTTGAGCATGCCATCATCGCTTGCCGCCTCTATCCGCACATGTTCCGGGACGGCGACAGTGTGCTGCAATTGGACGACAACTCGGACCTGAAAAAGATGTTCTCCGCCACCACGGGCATGCCGCCGACGGTGAGCTTGATCGACGGATTCTCCGCCGAGGCAATCCGAGGAGTGGATGAAGCGGTCGTGGCCTTTGAGCAGCTCGTGCTGCGTCAGGACTACGACAGTGCGAGCAAGCGCCTCATGGAGGCGTATGCGGTCGGTGAGTATCTGCCGCGGGTTCGGCGGTTGCCCATGGTGACGAAGCTGAAAGTTCTCGATTATGTGCGAGACGGCAATCAGCTCATCAATGCCCTGGAGATGCGGGATTTCGGCTTGGCGGAAGAGTTGGTGAAAAAGCTCCGCCAATCCTCCAGCGACTTTGATTTCTCCAAGCCTCTGGCCGCCATTGAAACCGCCCGCACACTCAGTGACATGCGTCTGACTGCAGCCCGTGCTGCGGCGGTGAAAGGGGATCAAACGGCAGTCGCTGCGGAACTCAAAGGCGCGGCAGAAATCTGGCCCACCAATCCCAAGCTCCGCGAGGTCTCCAACATGATCGGTCAGAACAGCGATATCCAAGCTCAGGCTTTGCTCGATCTGGATCGCCTTCTGAGCCAGAGAAATTTCCGTCAGGTGTTCAATGATAAGGGACGTTTTCTTGCCGCATCGATCAATGATCCCGCCCGACAAGAGCAACTGAATCAGGTGCTTACCGATATTGGCCGCGTGAACATGGTGGTGCATGCTGCGGGTGAGTCCGCTCGAAACGGTAACAGCTTCGGAGCCTGGGAAGCCATCGAGCGTGAGTATCAGCAGTTTCCGGAAGATCCCGAGATCACCAAGATGCGCTCGGAGCTGAGTGTGAAAGCCAGCGAGTTTGTCAGCGCCATCGAAAAGGCCAAGCAACATGAGCAGCGGAAGCAATCGGGTTCCGCCATCGCCTGGTATCTCAAAGCCCGTCGTCTTTATCCGCCGAGTGAGTTTGCCCGCAGCGGCATTCAGCGGCTTGTGGAGGGTCTGAAGGCTGGAGACGCCGGTGAGGTGGCACAGCCTTGACCACCACCTCACAAAAGCTCACACAAACCCGTCCACCGTTTACGGCTCTCCTGCTTGCTGATGGCGAGGCTGAGGGCGCGCGGATCACCGACGAGCACCACCAGCTTTTTAGCTCGCGTCACAGCAGTGTAGATCAGGCTACGCTCCAGCAGGACATAGTGCTGGGTGCTGACGGGGATGATGACGCAGGGAAATTCACTGCCCTGGCTTTTGTGGATCGTCAGAGCATAAGCTAACTGCAATTCATCGAGTTCCCCCGGTTCGTATTCGACCAAGCGATCTCCTTCAAAACGAACACTCACCTTCAGTGGCTCAGTCTCGATCGTGACGATGTGCCCAATGTCGCCGTTAAAGACTTCCTTGTCATAGTTGTTGTTCGTCTGAATGACCTTATCACCCACCCGGAACTTGTTCTGAAATCGCTCCAGTTCATATTTCATCTCATGAGCCGGGTTGAGCGCCGATTGTAGGGCTTCGTTGAGACTCTTGGTGCCTAACAAGTGACGGTTCATGGCGGTAAGCACCTGAATGTCCAGAATCGGATTGAAGCCGTAGCGAGTGGGGAGTCGCTGCTGAGCGAGTTGGACGATCAAGTCACGCGTCTCCTCGGGGGATCGAGTTTCCAGGAAAAAGAAGTCGCCATCACGCTGGGGTTTGAGATCCGGAACCCGCCCGCGATTGATCTCATGAGCGCTGGTGATGATGCGGCTGGTGGCCGCTTGGCGGAAGATTTCTGTCAGCTTCACACACGGCACCTTGCCACTACGGATGAGATCATAGAGGACCATGCCAGGACCGACGGAGGGAAGCTGATCGGCATCCCCGACGAGGAGCAAATGGGCACCTTCGGGCAGAGCTGATAAGAACTGTGCCATGAGCGGGGCATCCAGCATGGAGCACTCATCCACAACAAAGAGATCGCCAGTCAGCGGTTTGCCGCGATGCCTGCCCCATTGGCCCTGGCCTTGGTATTCCAGCAGCCGATGCAGGGTTTTGGCATCCAGCCCAGTGCTCTCGTTGAGCCGCTTGGCGGCTCGTCCTGTCGGGGCTGCGAGCACACGCTTCACATCCAGCTTGCCCAGAATCGCGAGGATGGTGCGTAGGATGGTGGTTTTCCCCACCCCGGGACCGCCGGTGATGATGAGGCAGCGGCTTTTGAGAGCTTCCTTCACAGCTCGCTGCTGGCTTTCGGCGAGCGGTTTACCCGTTTCCTGTGCGGCCCACGTGACCATGGCGTCTGGATCCATGGGCGGATAGGAAGCAGGGAAGGCGCAGAGGTGATGGATGCTGGTGGCGATGCTTTGCTCGGCTGCTCGTAGGTAGGACAAATACAGGACGTGGTGGCCTTGAAGTGTGTGGCGCTCCACCTCATCGGATTCGATCAAGGCCTCAATCTGCGCGTGAACCAAGGTGTCGGCGCAGCCCAAGAGTTGCAGAGTTTGTTCGATGGTTTGAGGCTCGGGTAAGCAGCAGTGACCGCTGGAGGCGGCCGTTTCCAGAACATGTCGAATGCCGGCCCGAATGCGTGTCGGGGCATCATGGGCCACCCCCATCTGATGAGCGATGCTGTCGGCTGTTTTAAAGCCGATGCCATGGATGTCCTGAGCCAGACGATAGGGATTGGAAGTCAGCACCGACAAGGCTTCATCCCCATAGGTCTTGTGAATGCGCAACGCACGCGATGAGCTGATGCCGTGCTGGTGCAGGAAGAGCATGATGTTGTGCACGGACTTCTGCTTGATCCAGGAATCCCGAATCTCCTGGCGGCGTTTGCGCCCAATGCCCTCCACATCCTCCAGCTTGGCGGATTCATTTTCGATGATCTCAAAGATGGATCGGCCAAACTTCTTCACGAGCCGCTTGGCGTAAGCGGGACCGATCCCCTCGATGAGGCCACTGCCCAGGTATTTCTCAATGCCTTCACTGGAGTCGGGCCGGGTGAGCTTGAGGTTTTCGGCCTTAAACTGACTGCCGTAGTCGCGGGTGGTTTCCCAGCGTCCGGTGGCTTCAAATTGCTCACCTGCCACGACGCGCGGTGCTTTGCCCAGCAGACTGACACTTTCCCGGCGTCCTTGCGGAATGACTTTGAGGATGCAATAGCCGGTGTCCTCGGTGTGATAGACCACCCGCTCCACCAGGCCGGTCAAGGTTTCGAGATCAGGGGTAGCGGAGCGTGACATGCCCTAGCCTACTCTGGGGAGCCCCCGTCGGGCAAATTTGATATGCTTTTTGACGATGGCTTTTCACGGAAAACGTGGACGGGAGGCTCCTGAATACTCCATGCCGTGAGCGTTGGGATTGCGGAGACACCTTCGTATAAGTTAAGACGTTTTCAGCCTTCTCACGACTTGCCCATGCGGACGCCTTTTTTCTCCATGCTTGCCTTCTCGTCGCCGATGCTGTTGTCGGCAGCGTCGGTGGACTTTGTGAAAGAGGTGCAGCCCATCTTTGCAGAGCACTGCTACTCCTGCCATGGCAGCAACAAACAAGAGGCGGCCTTCCGCCTGGATCATAAACCCAGCGCCCTGAAGGGGGGCGACTTTGGCTTGGCCATCAAACCCGGGCACAGTGCCGATTCCGTGCTCGTTCATGCTATCGAAGGCAAGAACCCGAAGATGCGAATGCCTCGTCGGGGTGATCCGTTGACGGCTCAACAGGTGGCGACCATCAAGGCTTGGATCGATGGCGGAGCTGAATGGCCTGACTCTGCCAGCGTGAGCCTGGAGACGAAGGTGGATCATTGGGCTTTCAAAAGTCCCGTCAAAGCGGCACTTCCATCCTCGGAGCATCCCATTGATGCGTTCATTCATCAGCGCTTGAGTCGCGAAGGGCTGAAACCTGCTTCTCAAGCGGCCCCGGAGACTTTGATCCGACGTTTGTATCTGGACTTGCTGGGCTTACCGCCTTCGCCCGAAGAGGTCAGCGCCTTTGTGAAGGAGATGCAGGTTTCCTCGGACAAGCAGGCCGCCTACAAACGCCGGGTGGATAAACTCCTGGCCAGCCCGCATTACGGCGAGCGCTGGGGTCGCCATTGGTTAGACGCAGCACGTTACGCCGATAGCAATGGGTATGAAAAAGACCCGATGCGCTTCATCTGGTTTTACCGTGATTGGGTCATCTCCGCCTTCAATCGCGACCTGCCTTACGATCAATTCATCATCGACCAAATCGCCGGTGATCAACTTCCCAAAGCCACACAAGATCAAATCGTGGCGACAGGTTTTTTGCGCAACTCGATGATCAATGAGGAAGGTGGCGTGGATCCCGAGCAGTTTCGCATGGAGGCCATGTTTGATCGTATGGACACCATTGGCAAAAGCATCCTGGGACTCACCATCGGCTGCACCCAATGCCATAACCATAAGTATGACCCGATCAGTCAGGAGGAGTACTATCAGATGTTCGCTTTCCTGAACAATGACAATGAGCCTTGGCGGGTGGTTTACACCGCGGCGGAGCAGATGCAGCGGAGCCGTGTCTTGCAGGGCATTCAAGAACTGGAAAACCAACTCCAGCACGAGAACCCGGATTGGCCCCAGCGTATGGACGCATGGGTGGCGCAGATGAAGGGGAATCAGCGGAAATGGACCACGCTGAAATTTGAAGATGATCCAGCCGGTGGCGAGAAAGCCCTGCGTCAGAAGGATGGCAGTATCCTTGCCCAGGGTTATGCCCCCACCAAGTCGCATGTGAAGTTCGTCGTTAAGCAGGAACGGGTGGAGCCTTTCAAAGTTGCGGCTTTCAGGCTGGAGTTGATGAATGATCCCAATCTCCCCGCGTATGGTCCAGGTCGTTCGCAGAAAGGCTTGGCGGCACTGACGGAGTTCACCGCCGAGATGATGGTGAATGGTAAACTCACACCGCTGAAGTTTGTGCGTGCCAGTGCGGATTTCGGTGAACCAGAGAACACACCACTCGCGGCCTATGCTCGTGAAAAGGAGGGGGCCAAGGACCAGAGGGTGACCGGGCCTGTGAGCTACGCCATTGATGGCAATGAGAAGACGGCTTGGGGGATCGATGCGGGGCCTGGTTTGCGAAATGTGCCACGCAAGGCGGTGTTTGTGCTGGAGAAGCCCATTGAAGTCGGGGCCGACTCGCAACTGACCGTCGGTTTGAGCATGAAGCATGGTGGCTGGAACAGCGATGACCTCCAGACCATGAACTTGGGGCGTTATCGCATCAGCGTGAGCGAGCGAGCGGATGTTGAAGCGGATCCACTGCCTGCCGCTGTGCGTCAGTGGGTGGAGAAGCGCGATGGCTTAGCGATGACCCAAGCGGATGCAAGACAGCGCCAAGCCTTCAGCTATTTCCGCACTACGATTCCTGAATGGAAACCCATCAATGATCAGATCGAAGCGCTGTGGAAACAACATCCAGAGGGCACGACGACATTGACTCTGGACGCCCGTGCGGAACCGCGAATGACGCATTTGCTCAAACGTGGAGATTTCCTCAAGCCGGGAGATCGGGTGAATGCGGGCGTGCCCGCCATGCTTAATAACCCCTTGCCCAAGGGCGCTGACGGATCGCGTCTGACTTTTGCCAAGTGGCTGGTTTCCAAACAAGCGCCCACCACCGCACGAGCGTTTGTGAACCGCGTTTGGCAGGCCTACTTCGGCACGGGCCTGGTGGATACGCCTGAAGATTTTGGCATTCAAGGCAGCAAACCGAGCCATCCTGAACTGTTGGATTGGTTAGCTCGTGAATTCATGGATCAAGGCTGGTCAGTCAAAGAGTTGCACCGTCTCATCGTCACCAGCGCCACTTATCAGCAGGACAGTAAGATAACCCCTGCATTGCTGGAAAAGGATCCCTACAACCGTTTGCTCGCTCGAGGCCCTCGCTTCCGTGTGGAGGGTGAAGTCGTGCGCGACATTCAACTGTCCGTAAGTGGATTGTTGAACGATCAGTTAGGTGGGCGCAGCGTCATGCCACCGGCACCTGCGTACATGTTTGAAAAACCTGCCAGCTACGCTCCCTTCCCGTGGAAAGTGGAGGATGACGGTCAAAAATATCGCCGCAGTGTTTATGTCTTCCGTCGTCGTAGCACACCGTATCCGTTCCTTACCACGTTCGATGTACCAAACGGTGAAACGGCCTGTGTGCGACGTGCTCGCAGCAATACCCCGCTGCAGGCTCTGATGACGCTGAATGAGACTCTGAGCATGGAGGCCGCACGGAGCCTCGCCTCTCGCATGGAGCAGGCAGGCAAGGGCGACCCCGCACAAGCGATTGTCCATGGTTTTGAGCTGTGCACAGCCCGTCAACCGACGGCAAAGGAGGCGGCCCTCCTACTTGATCTCTTCAAACGCCAAGGCCAATCCACGGCAGCTGAAGACGCACCTCCCTTGGTCGTGGTCGCACGCGTGCTGCTGAACTTGGATGAAACCATCACCAAAGAGTGATGGAGTTCCTCGGCTAGGCCGTCACGACCTCAGGCGTGTCTTCTTCGGGGCCCTGCTCTGGAGGCGGAGGTGTGGAGAAAAAGTCCATGGAGAAGCGCTTCAAGAGAGAGCCCAGAGAAACATAGAGGAAGCCGAAGAGAAAGAGGGCCAGGAAGGGGAGAGATCCCCATTGTTCTTTTTCAATCGCCAGCCAGAGCAGATGTCCGAAGTAACCGACCAAAGCGAGCTCGATCCACAGGCAGAGTGATTTTCCCGCCTTGTAGCGGAAGGATTTTTTGGAGGCCTGCGCCTTGCTGTTAACTCCGTATTTCGGAGTGCGCACAAATTCCGATTCCTTGCCGAGCAGGGCTTCAATGACAGCCTTGCCATTGTTGATGGACATACCAATCCCCAACCCCATAAAGAGGGGGATGTAGGGAATGGTTTTCAGCCAGCCCCAGCGGCTTTGGGTGCCTTGGGCTGTGAGATAAAAAGCGATCACGGCCACCGTGGCGAACAGGAAGACGGGAAGATCGATGAAGACGGCCTTCTGCCAGGAGTTCACGGGAAGGAAATCGACCGGGTAGAGCAGCACCAGGGTGCAGAGGGTGAGGAGGTTGGCAAAGTTGGAGGTCAGATGAGCTGTGGCCTCTACTTTTTTCATGAAAGGCTCATCACTGCGCCAGACTCGCCCGAGCACTTTTTTGCAGACCTGCACAGAGCCTTTGGTCCAGCGGTGCTGCTGAGATTTGAAACCGTCCATGTCAGGGGGAAGCTCCGCAGGCACAAGGACGTCATTGAGGTAAATAAAGCGCCACCCAAGAAGTTGGGCTCGATAGCTGAGGTCCAAGTCCTCCGTCAGGGTGTCATGCTTCCACCCGCCCGCTTCATCAATGACCCGTCGGCGCCAGAGACCTGCAGTGCCGTTGAAGTTGCAGAACTCGCCCTGACGACTGCGGGAAGTCTGCTCCAGCATGAGGTGCCCATCCAGGAGAATGGCTTGCAGGCGGGTGAGGAGGGAAAAGCTGCGGTTGTTATGTCCCCAGCGGGCCTGAACGATGCCCACCTGTGGGTCGGTGAAATGGTGGATCGTCTTGTTGAGGTAGTCGGACTCTGGCTGGAAGTCTGCGTCGAAAATGCAGATGAACTCCCCCTTCACCGTCGGCATGGCGGCATCCAGAGCACCGGCTTTAAAACCTTGCCGATTGGTGCGGTGGCGATACTCCACCTCGAATCCCTGCTGCTGCATCCTTTCCACATAGCGCTGGCAGGCGACGGTCGTTTCGTCTGTGGAGTCATCCAGAAATTGGATCTGAAGACGGTCCTTCGGGTAGTCGAGCGCACTGATGGAGTTCACCAATTGACCCAAGACATCCGCCTCGTTAAAGATGGGGAGTTGGATGGTGATCAGGGGCAGTTCGGTGAAGCGGCTTAGCGGTTGCGGGCGGTTTTTACGGTGCTTCCAATAGGTGTACAGGACTTTGACCTTGTGCGCGCCAAAGGCGGACAATCCGGCGGAAACAATGATGTAGCTGGTGAACCAGAGAAGCTTTTCCCACTGAATCATAGGGAGCCCGGATGTCGGGACGAACCAATCACTGCCGGTTTATCTGAGTCAAGTAGCAATACTGATGCCAGAAGCGGGGCGTGGATCGTGCAAATCGTTGGTTCTCAACTCTGCGAAATGACGAAGTCTGTCGAGAGTATGGTTGGCAGCCGAGGTGAAATTGTTTATGGTATTTAGATCACATCGCCATGGGCTCATGAACTGCCGCTCTCTGTTGTTCGCCATCACCCTACTAGGGATTCTGCCAGAGGCGCAGGCGGAGTTTCGTATGGTATGGTCTTTGGGGGCTCAAGATGGCAGGCCAGAGGAGTTTGGCGATGAGAGTTGGGGAACGAATGCGCCGCCCGGCAGTGCTTCTGCCCGAGATAATGACTTTTACTTCGCCGGTGCTTACCCTCCTCCCATCGGAGGGGTCGCTGCTGAGGAACCGTGGACTCACTTGGAGCGTGCCGTGAGCCCCGGCAACCCGTTGACACGGCTCCATTTCAATTTGACCGCAGAGGATGTGACGGCGACGCTGAGGGTGCGTTTCGTTCTCCATCACGTGTGGGGATACATGGCTCCGTCAGACTATGGTCGGCATGAGCTCGAGATCAGACTCAATGGCACGGTTTTGCTCACGGAAACGGTGAGTGAGCGCGGCAGCCTCGTGGTGGAGGCGACGGCGGCGGATTTTACGGCTCACATTGGCGAAAACATTCTTCAGATCACTCGGACAGGAGGAGATGCGGATGCCATGGTTCAGTGGGATGCGCTGACATTTGAAGTGCATCCGACAGGGATGTTGGACGCCGACGAGGATGGCCTGCTTCGCTGGTGGGAGGAAGATCACAACCTCGACGACACGCAAGCCGAAGACGCTCAAGCAGATCCCGATGGAGATGGCCTCACCACACAGGCCGAATTTCAGCACCGGACAGACCCATGGGTGGCGGATACGGATCAAGATGGGCTGAGTGATGGGGGTGAAGTTGCTAGAGGAACGAATCCCTTGCTTGCAGACACCGATGGAGACGAACTACTCGATGGGGAAGAAACCGTTTCTAACCCCACGCTGAAAGACACTGATGGAGACGGTTATTCAGATCCCTGGGAGTTGAGTGCGGGATTCAATCCAGCAGACAGTGCCAGCCATCCTCCTGCTTGGGATGGTGCCATCGCTTTGCATTTTGTCTCGGATCTTGCGACCCGCCATGGACTGGCTCCCGAGGCGGTCAGCGGATTTGCACCGCAACCCTATTGGAATCATACTAAACCGCTAACCAGCTGGGGCACCCCCATGGGCACTCAGGCTGCGATCGTATCGCCACAGGCGGGACTGCTGGTAAACAGCGCAGGAGACGCCACGGATGTGACATTGAATTGGTCAACCAATTCTGGTTTCTGGGCCAGCAACAATGGAGGGAGCTCGATCGGAAAGCTCTTCAGCGGATTTTTCAGCGTGAATAACGAGGCGGGGGGCACGCTGAGTTTGAGCAATATTCCTTACCCGCTGTATGATGTGATCGTGTATGTCGGTGGCGTGTATGACGGGGGGATCGGTTCTCTGCGGCTCAATGACAATGCCGGAGATGATCGCTGGTTCGCCACGGCGACCACGGCCCCAGCCAACCGATTTGTCGAGCCTCTGGTATCGAGTGAAGCGGTTCCCTGGACTGGGAATACCATTCGCTTTCGCAACGTCACGGGCAGCAGCTTCAATCTAAAACTGTTTCGCAGTTCATGGCATGAGGTGGGTATTCACGGGCTACAGATCGTCAATGCCGATGACGATGCTGACGAAGATGGAATACCCACCTGGTGGGAGCTGAAATACCATTTAAACCCCAGCGTCAATGACGCAGCAGGAGATGCGGATCTCGATGACTTGAGTAACTTTGGCGAATGGCAACGGCAAACGGATCCACTTTGTGCCGACACGGATGGAGATGGTCTAAAGGACGGTGTGGAATCTCAGACGGGAATCTGGGTGAATGTCACGGATACCGGCAGCCATCCTCTGCTGGCGGATACGGATGGAGATGGCCTAACCGATGGGTTCGAGGTCAATCTCAAACCGCAGCCGACGAATCCTAACCAGGCGGATTCCGATGGCGATGGTCGGAGTGATGCGGAGGAGATTCAACGGCGCACGGATCCACGGAGTGTGGATGGGCCGTTGGCACAGATGCCTGTTGTGACCACATCGCCTCGGCAGTTTATCTGGATCGTGGATAATGTGCAGATCGTTTGGGATCACATGCGCGGTCATGTGATCGATCAGAGTTGGGGGGACAATCGACTGATGAGCTTTCAGTTGGCGAATTCCGCCGGAACTGGAGTGAATGCTTTTGATGTGGCCTTGCGCGTCCGCGGTGGTCGTTTGTCCTACTTCTTTTATTCCAGTCATGATTTTGGCTTCAGTCATCCCGATTCAGATAACGATGATATCTGGGCGGCGGACTGGGTGGACTCGCCCACGGATCTCAAGCCTGAGATGGGGTTCAGTGGGTATGGAAGGGCAGATATTTCTGACCGTCTGAGTTTTCAGATCATCGGCAGCAGCACCGGTTCTCAGACAGCGTGGAACTTCACGTTCAATATCGTTAATCAGGATACGGGAGAGACGGTGGTGAGCCGAGATTTCAATGGCTGTCGCTTGGCGACGAATGTGCATCACAACACCGTCTCGTGGCAGGACTTGAGTGATCCACCCCTACCTCATCGGTTGGACCTTTGGGAGCATCCGGGAGTGCAGGTGTATTTTCAGTCTTCTCCTTTGGAAGAGACACCGGCTTTTGCTGCATTTAAAGACACCGATGAAGACGGCATGCCAGATGTCTGGGAGGACTTCCATGCACTGAACAAAAACAGCGCTGCGGATGCCTCTGTGGATGATGATCTGGATGGGCTGAGCAATCTGCGGGAGTATCTGTCTGGAACCTCGCCAAATGATCGTGATAGCGATGACGACGGAGCTCCTGACGGGCTGGAAGTGGAGTCGGGAAGTAATCCTCTGTTGGCTTCAAGCTTACCACCCTTTTATCATGGTGTGCCCTCGGCAATCGCCAACGAGGATTTCAACGGCAATGGCATGCCTGATGCGTGGGAGCAATGGTCCGGGGGAGGCGTGTTGGAGGCTTCACTCGACTCTGACCACGATGGCCTAACCAATCAAGATGAAGCAGCGGCAGGTACGGATCCTTTCGATGCGGCATCGAAGTTATCATTTAAGGTAGCCCAGGATGGCCAGGACCTTCGACTGCGTTGGAGCGTGTTGCCTCTGAAAGGCACAGCCGTCTGGCAATCAGCGAACTTGACTCAGTGGCAGGCGTCGGGCGGTGAGCCAACGCTGTCGGAACAAGAGTTCGAGCAGACCTTTGCGGGGGCACTGCAAAATCCGGTGAGCACCTTTTACCGTCTCGCGATTGAGGATAGGGACAGCGATGCCGATGGTGTCAGTGATTGGACCGAAGTTCATGTGCTGGGGTCTGATCCCCATGTCGCCAACAGTCTGGGGACGACGATCGTCACCGATGAGGATGAAGATGGAAATCCTGAGGGTTCATTGAGTGGAGAACTCGCGACGTTGCTGGAGCAGTTCAGCGGTGGTTACCAGGGCGCAGCCCCTGCGCATACCGTAACTCGATCTCAGGCGGCCCGATTCCTCATGCAAGCCTCCTTTGGCCCAACGCTGGACGATATTCGGCGCGTGCAGTCGTTGGGTTATGAGGCATGGGTCGAGGAGCAGGCGGTGAAAGCACCAACTCTTCACTCAACCTACATCCGTGCAATCTATGATGATATGCTCGGCCAGCGCTCACGGACGGATTTTAATCGTGGAGGTGAAGAGGCATCACCCTTTTTATTTGGAAACAACATGATGACGACCTTCGCTCGAGCATCCATCCAGGGTGAGGACCAGCTTCGTCAAAGGATGGCCTTTGCGCTCAGTCAGATCCTGGTGACCTCACGACGCGATGCCAACTTGGAAAACCGCTGCCTGGGCATGGCGGATTATTATGACATCTTTGTCCGCAACGCTCTTGGTAATTACTACGACGTGCTCATGGAGGTGACGCTACATCCTGTGATGGGGCGCTATTTGAGCCATGTTGGCAATCAAAAGGCGGATCCTGCCATCAACCGGTATCCCGACGAAAACTTCGCTCGGGAGCTGATGCAGCTCTTCAGCATCGGACTTTGGGAATTGAATCCGAATGGCACGCGCAAACTCGATGTCGAAGGTCATCCGATTCCCACGTATTCGAATGCTGAGATCACTCAGTTAGCCCGAGTCATGACAGGCTTTTGGTTTGGTGGACACAATTGGGGTGGCGGTGGCTGGACGGAACCGGATTTCACCACTCCCATGACTGTGCGCGGTGAGTATCACGATTTTGGTAAAAAGGTGTTGTTAGGCGGCTGCGTGCTCCCCGCGCGGGCGGCTACAGATGACAATGCTTTGCGTGACGTGAGGGATGCAGTGCGTCATCTCTTCGAGCACGCAAATACTCCTGTGTTCATCAGTCGGCAGCTCATTCAGTTTATGGTGACGGACAACCCATCACCCGCTTACGTGGCGCGAGTTTCGGCCGTTTTTGCCGACAACGGAAATGGCGTGCGTGGTGATCTGAAGGCGGTGCTGAAGGCCATCCTGCTCGATGACGAGGCGCGTGATCCACGTTTTACCGAAGCAGCTTCCTATGGGCGCCTGAAAGAGCCAGTGATTCGCGCCATGGCTTTAGCTCGGGCTTTTGGCATGAAGGACGTGCCTGATTTACTTTGGTGGGACTGGGGAGATTTCTTCAATGCCAGTCGTCAGGAGCCGACCTACTCTCCGAGCGTCTTTAACTTTTATCGACCTGATTACAAAGCGCCGGGTCTGCTGACGCAAAAGCAGCTTTCGGCACCCGTTTTTCAGATTACCGATAGCTTCAGTTCCATCGCTTTTCCCAATCGGCTGTGGCAGATTTTGATGGAGGGATTTTCGCTTTGGGAGACTTATCGGTTCCCGCTAGATTTATCGCGTGAGGAGGCTTTGGCGGGACGTCCTGAAGCCTTGGTGGATCATTTGAATCTCCTGTTTTGTGCAGGCCGCATGCGCCCTGGCACTCGCGCTTTGATTTTGGAAAAAGTGAGTGAGATACCCGCCGAACAGACGGCTGCTCGGGCTCAAGTGGCGGCTTACCTCGCGCTCGTTTGTCCTGAAGGTGCTGTGATGAAATGATGTCTATGAATACTTCACTTGTTTCACGCCGTCGTTTCATCGGTCAATCCGGCTGTGCCGCGCTCAGCGGAGTGTCGATGATGAATACTTTGTTAAACCTCAAATTGGCCGGCAATGCGGCAGCCCAAGACGCGCCGACGGACTATCGGACACTGGTGTGCATTTTTCTTCATGGGGGGAATGATTCTTACAATTGGTTAGTCCCGCGTGATAGCGGTCGCCATGCGATCTACTCGACCACGCGGGGAAATCTGGCATTAGGAGTGAACGATCTCCGAGCGCTGAATCAAGATGGAGGTGACGGTCAGCTTTATGGCATTCATCCCAGTTGTTCGGGTTTGCAGGAGCTCTTCAATGGTCTCGGGGGGGATGGCGCTCTACGACGGGCAGCTTTCATCTCCAATGTGGGGACATTGATCCAGCCTGTGACGAAAGCCGAGTATCTGGCGGAGACGGTGCCGCTTCCGAGGGCGTTGTATTCTCACAGTGACCAGATCGATCAATGGCAGACCTCGGTGCCACAGGGCATGACTCAACTCAGCGGCTGGGCAGGCCGCGCTGCGGATGTCTTGCACGGTGTCGCCAATGCGAACAGCATTTCGATGAATATCTCCCTCGCGGGCAACAATCTCTGGCAGGTGGGCAATAGCACCACTCAGTTTGTGGTGACGGATCGTGGGGCACTGACTTTCACGGGGAGTGATATCAGTGAGGCTCAGCATCCTATGCGCCTCAAGAACGCGGCTCATCGCAGTATCATTGAGCAGAGTTATGCCAATCTGATTCAGCAATCCTTTGCGCAACTGACGAAAGAAAGCATCGAGCTGCAGGAGTTCTTTCTCCAGCAATTCAATGACTATGATGACAGCTCGATACGTGGGTTTTTTCCCGCAGGCAATTGGGTAGGACAGCAATTTCTCGCGGCGGCGAAGATGATTGCGCTTCGCCAAGCCCTGGGCCTCAAGCGTCAGACGTTGTTCCTCAGTTTTGGTGGCTGGGATCACCATGGAGAGCTTCTGGAGACGCAGGCTGAAATGCTCGTTCTGCTGGATGGAGCCCTGGCAGGATTCCAAAGGGCCTTGGACCACTTGGCGCTTCAGGATAGCGTCATCACCTACAGCGCTTCAGACTTCGGCCGGACGCTTCGCAGCAATGGACGCGGTACGGATCACGCTTGGGGAGCTAATGCCTTGGTAATGGGTGGCCCGGTGCAGGGCGGGCGTATTTATGGCACCTTCCCCGATCTCACGTTGGAGAGCTCAGATGATACGGGATATGGGGGCCGCACCATCCCGACGACCTCGGTCGATTCCTTGTTTGCCGAAATGCTTCGCTGGTTCGGCGTGCCTGCTTCAGACATGGCCCAGGTGCTGCCTAACATCGGCAACTTTTACAATGTTCAGTCAAGTAGCCTGCCCATCGGGTTCCTCCGGGCAGGCTCCTGGATCTAAACTCAGGCCGTTAAACCATTGAGACGACGGCGATAGGCAGAGGGTCCTTGTTTGAGTTCTCCGTCTGGAAGAAGGAGACTTTACCCGTGGTGATGTCATACATGGCACCCACGATGGCGATCTTACCCTCACGGACGAGACCATCCAGGGTGGAGCTACGCTCGCGGATCATGCGCATGGTGCGCAGGACGTTACGGCGTGAGACCTCGTTGGCATAAGCGGCTTTTTCCCCAGGCAGCCATTGGTCTGCTTGCTTGCAGGTGCCCATATCCACCGATTGTTGGATCTCGGAGATGAGGGAATCCAAGTTCACGCAACCGGTGGCTTCAGCGGCGGTCTTGTGACTGCAAATGAGGTCCACCGCGGCGTTGACGGCTCCGCAGGAGGTGTGGCCCATGACGAGGATGAGCTTGGCACCCGCGACGGCGCAACTGTATTCCATGCTGCCGAGCACCTTGTCACGAGCGATGTTGCCAGCGATCCGAACGCTGAAAATGTCCCCCAGACCGAGGTCGAAGACCAACTCCGCAGGGGTGCGGGAGTCAATGCAACTCAGCACCACAGCCATCGGAAACTGACCTGTCGAAGTGGCATCCACTTGGCGACCGAGATCGCGTGAGAGACGCGTGCCATTGAGGAAGCGTTGATTGCCCTCTTGGAAGATTTCCAGCACCCGCTGTGGGGTGAGAGCGCTTTGTACGTCTCGACTGCTGAAGTCCACGTATTGGATGCGATCTTCGAGCTGCGGGTAACGGTCTTTGAAACCCATAAGGCTGACTTCCACACCATGAACGGAGGCTGTGGTGTTTTTGAAGTCCGTGATCAAGTCCAGGATATCGGGATCGATATAATCGGTGTTGCTAGCATCAATCAGTACATGACCTCCTGCCGGGAGGGAGCGGAGCGTTTCATCCAAAGAAGCGCGGCTGAAGAAACTCACCTGATTGGCCAACTCGATGCGCAGGACATCTCCGGTGGCGTGTTTTTCCATCACCTTGCGCAGAGGACGACGCATGTTGCTGTGCAGAATGAAGCCGATGGAGACAGCCAATCCGATCAGGATACCGATCAGCAAGTCCGTGAGCACGATGGCCACGACGGTAATGGCGAAAGGCAGAAACTGGTTTTTGCCTTCTTTCCACATCTGCTTGACCAGCTTAGGGCTGGCGAGTTTCAAACCGGTGATCAGAAGGATCGCTGCCAGGGCAGACAGCGGGATCTCATTCAGCCAGGTCGGAACCAGCATCACGCAGCCGAGCAGAAGCACCCCGTGCCAGATGGCGCTGAGCTTGGTTTTCACACCTGCGTTGATGTTCACCGAGCTACGCACGATCACGCTTGTCATGGGCAGACCACCGATCATCCCGGCCACCACGTTACCCACACCCTGTGCCAAGAGTTCGCGATTCGGTGGGCTGCTGCGTTGTTCCGGGTCGAGTTTATCCACGGCTTCCAAGTTCAGAAGCGTTTCCAGGGAAGCCACGATGGCGATGGTGACGGCAGCCATGTAAACCGCCGGGTTACTCAGCACACTGAAATCGGGAAACAGCACCAGACCGAGGAATTCATTGGGAGAACCTGCCACAGGCACTTGGACCAAGTGGCTCGGCTCGATGGCCCAATTGCCGCCTAGTTTGCGGAGGAAAAGGCTAATCGCGACACCCGCGACGACCACGACCAGAGGCGCTGGCACGGGGGATTTTTTGAGGAATTTGATCTTATCCCAGCCCACCAGAAGGATCAGGGAAAACAGACCGATGAGGGCTGCTCCAGGCTGAATGTCGAACCATGCTTCGGCCAGTTCGCTGAAGGTGTTCTCGTTATCGGCCTGCATGAAGGCCTTGTTGCCCATCGGGTCGGCATCATGCCCCACCACGTGGGGGATTTGTTTCAAAATCAGGATCACCCCGATCGCGGCCAGTAGGCCCTTGATCACGCTGGAGGGGAAGAAGGCGGCAATAAAGCCGGCGCGGCAGACGCCCAAGATGATCTGGAAAACACCCGCAATCACGACCGCCGCCAGAAAAGCTTCAAAGCTGCCCAGAGAGGCAATTTGTGCCGCCACGACTGCGGTCAGACCTGCGGCAGGGCCACTCACGCTGGTCTGAGACCCGCTCAGAATGCCCACCAAGATACCGCCGACAATGCCCGTGACGATGCCTGAAAAGAGAGGAGCGTTCGACGCTAAAGCCACACCGAGGCACAGAGGCAAGGCCACCAAGAAAACAACCAAGCCAGCCGTGAGGTCGCGAGGCACCGTTTTGGGAGAGAGGGGATTAACTGTCATTGTTTTTCTTACGCGTTTTGTTAATGGTATGGACCTATACAGCCAAATTAGGCGTTTAGCCAGCATTATACGCACCTCCCGCTCTTCTCGTTCGTCTAAATGCACTTTTTGTGCAGCGAGTGGAAGAGCTTAACGGTCCTCACTGACGCAGGAACCGTGGTTTTTGTTCGGTTTTTTAGCGACCGGCTCGTGCAGATCCTGTGAAGACGGCCCAAGGGCTAACGGGGGTCATCACGATCCACTCGGACAGCATCGATCTCGATCACCTTGGCTCCTACCGGAGATTCTGTAGGTTGCACTTGATCATTCAGTCCAGATGGACGATGACTTCCACCGAGCTTGCGGCGCACTGCATAATACAGAGCTGCGCAGGCGTAAACTCCGACGCCGACTACAGCGAAAGTTAGGCCGACGAAAATGACTAAAGCAATGAGCCCAATGGCGAGGACGGCCATGAGAATCAGCGGCAGAACGGCTGGGAGACCGCGCCTACCCTGAAACTGGATGTGAATGCTCCTCGGGTTCATGCGAATGATAAAACGTACTATACCTCAAATAATAAACGCAGAATTGAACTCTCCAGACGCAGTGCCCAATCAAATAAATGGGATGACGTAGGAGGTGATTTCTGTGCAGTCTCCTTTTTATGGAATCGAAAATTCTGAAATTGCTCGGGCAGGCGGATTACACGCCTTCGAATGTACCTGAGCTGATCGACCTGCTGAAACTCAAGCCTTCTCGTCAGCAAGAACTCCAAGCCGTGTTGGCCGACCTCGTTGAGCAAGGACTCATCGTCCGGACGAAGGGCAACCGCTACATTCAGGCCCGTGAGGCCGATCTCATCCCTGGCGTGATCCAGATCACCCGCGGTGGGCGCGGTTTTGTGCAGCCGGATGAGGCGGGCATTGGCGAAATCAGCATCAGTGAAAGTGGCACCTCCACCGCCATGCACGGAGATCGAGTGCTGGTCCGGCGCAACATCCGCCCGACAGGACTGCGAAATGCTTCCCCTGAGACAAACTCAGGCACGGTGGTCCGTATCCTCCAGCGCAAGCGCCAGCAGTTCGTCGGCACGCTCCAACGCTCGCGGCAGTTTCTCTATGTCATTCCCGATGATCCGCGTATCTCCCAAAACATCATGGTGCCTCCACCGCGCGATGTGGGCCGGGAAGCTTATCCTGGGGACAAGGTGGTCGTCGAACTGACCTCTTGGGAAAACCGCCACACACCGCCGGAAGGTGAGGTGATCGAGGTGCTCGGCGCGCCGGATGCGGAGGGCGTGGATATGCTCTCCGTGCTGCGACATTACGCTCTGCCTCTGCATTTCCCCAAGGAAGTCTTGGCCCAAGCCCAGACGATTGCGAAATCCCGGCCTGATAACCAACCCAGTGCGGAAGAATGCACTGACCGGGTGGACTGCCGAAGCCACAACGTCATCACCATCGACCCCGATGATGCCCGCGATTTCGATGACGCCATTTGCATTCAACCCGCTGGCGGAGGCAAGTGGAAGTTATGGGTTCACATTGCCGATGTCTCCCATTATGTGCGCCCTGGAAGCCCTCTGGATGTCGAAGCTAAAAAGCGGGGCAATTCGACCTACCTGGTGGATCGGGTGATCCCCATGCTACCCGAGGCTCTGAGCAATGAGTTGTGTTCTCTCAAGCCGGGGTTGGATCGCTTAACCAAATGTGTGGAGTTTCTTTTGGCCAAGGATGGCTCGGTGATGAACGCCAAGTTTTACTCGGCCGTGATCCATTCCAAACGCCGGTTCACCTATCAAGAGGCGCTGCGGGTCATCGAAGGGAAAGCGAAAAATGAAATCGAGTCCATGCTGCATGATGCTCATCATGTGGCTCAACTGATCCGCAAGGCGCGTTTTGACAACGGCTCTTTGGATCTCGACTTCCCCGAGAACAAGATCCGCTTGGACGACCATGGAAAAGTATTGCGGATCGAGCGCATGGAAAACGATGTATCTCACCAGCTCATCGAGGAATACATGCTGCTCGCCAATGAGGCCGTGGCGTCCAACCTGATGAAACGGAATCGCCCCGCCGTGTATCGTGTTCATGAAGCACCCAAAGAAAAGAAGCTGGAGGAATATCGGGATGATGTTTTGAGTCACCGCATTCAGTGTGGGGATCTGACGAATCGCAAAGAGGTTCAAAAGCTGCTGGCACGCCTTTCAAGCTTGCCGATTGGCGCGGCCTTGAAGATTGGCTTCCTGCGTTCACTGATGCGCGCTCGCTATGCCGTGGAGCCCTTGGGGCATTACGGGTTGGCCAAGACACGCTACACGCATTTTACCTCGCCGATTCGTCGTTATGCGGACCTTGTTGTCCATCGGGTGCTCTTCGATCACGCGGACATGCCGATTCCGGCCATGAAGCAGATCGCAGAACACATCACCGATACGGAAAAGAACTCGGCGGATGCAGAACGGGATAGCAAGGAGGTGAAACTCTATGCCTATCTCGAAGCGCAACTCGAGTCCGGTGACAAGGTGGCCTATCCGGCTCTGGTGACAGACACGCGTAACTTTGGTTTCTTTGTGGATGTCCAGGACTTGGGCCTCAGCGGAGTCGTGCCGCTCTCTTCCATCCAGGATGATTTTTACATCCTGGAGCCGGTGCGGAATCACCTCGTCGGAAGGCACACTCGCCGAGTCATCAAGCTAGGGGACCGTGTGACGGTGCAGATCTATCGAATCGATCGGTTCAAGAAGCAGGTGGACTTTGAGCTCACCCGCGAGCGGCCCGTTAGAGGTGAGCGAGAAGATCGACCTAACAAGAAGAAATTTGATCCACGTGATGGAGCCAAAGGTGAATCACGTTCGGGCAAACCGGGGAAGAAAGACGTCAAAGTTTTAGCCTCCCAGGACTCCGCCCGAGTTGAAGATGAGAAGCCGCGTCACAAAAGTAAAGGTGCGCAGCGCCCACCGCAGCCTAACAAGACGGATTCTGCCCGGGTAGATGCCGGAGAGGGCAAAAAGAAATGGTATGACCATCGTCCGAAATCGAAGGGCAAAACGAAAGCGATTCCCAATGCACGCCCTGAGGGTGCGAAGAAGAAAAAAGCCAAACGTTCATGACCCGGTCTTCCGCCCTGTCTTTGGGTGAGCAGGTGCGGTGAATTCGGTTAGGAAGGCGCTGGCGGCGGGGCTGAGTGACCCCGCGCGGCGTTTGGCAATGCCGATGGTCCGCTTGGGTTCGGGATTCTTGAACGGGCGTAGGACGATGCCTTGTCCCGTGCTGTGGAGGACGGCCATCTCAGGCACAACTGCGATGCCAAGACCGGTGCGGACCATGGCGAGGAGCGTTTCAAGCTGCTCGCATTCCAAATGGTCCTCCGTGCGGCGCAGCCTGCATACACTCAGCGTTTGGTCAGCTAGGCAGTGACCTTCACTGAGCAAGATGAATTGATGCTTGGGCACATCCTTGATGGCCACTGCAGCCTCGTGGGCTGTGAGTGGATGGTTTTCCGGCGCTGCAAGCATGAGGCGCTCATGGAAGAGCTCTTCGATATGGAGCGATAACCGGTCTTGATCCAGGGCCGTGACATCGCTGACGATGGCGAAGTCGATCCGACCACTGGCAAGTTCTTGAAGCACTCGGCTGGTGCGTCCTTCTCGCACCTGGATTTTCACGCCAGGATGTTTTTGATGAAAACGCCGGATGGGTTCGGGCAAAAGGTAGGGAGCGACGGTGGGAATGGCGCCGACGGTCACAGTGCCTTCAACCAAGCCGGCGCGCCGCTCCATATCAGAGCGAAGGGAGTCCGACTCCGCAAGGATGAGGCGTGCTCGTTTGACGACAGCTTGCCCGGCTTCCGTTAATTCAACGCGGCGGGAATGGCGAATCAGCAAGGTCTGACCGAGCTCTTGCTCAAGATTGAGGATCTGCTGACTCAGAGAAGGTTGCGCAATGGAACACGCTGCCGCTGCTGCCGTAAAGGTGCCCTCATCCACGACAGAGCAGAGATAACGAAGCTGGCGGAGTTCCATGAGTCATAGCCATAAACTATGTATAGCATTCGAACAATATATTTGTTCTATGGATCGGGTGCCCGCAAACTCTGGCCGTCACCACCCCCTCCATGAGCACTCCACTGATGACCACCACTGGCGGCAACCCGATTGCCGATAACCAAAACTCCATGACCGCAGGTACCCGTGGTCCCGTTCTGTTGCAGGACTATCAGCTCATCGAAAAGCTGGCCCACCAGAACCGTGAGCGTATCCCAGAACGTGTCGTGCATGCGAAAGGCTCGGGAGCCTATGGCACCCTGACCATCACGCATGACATCACGAAATACAGCAAGGCCAAGGTCTTTTCCGAGATCGACAAGAAGACGGACTGCCTGCTCCGGTTCTCCACCGTGGCCGGTGAGCGGGGAGCCGCTGATGCTGAGCGGGATGTGCGTGGCTGGGCGCTGAAGTTTTACACGGAAGAAGGCAATTGGGACATGGTGGGCAACAACACCCCCGTCTTCTTCGTCCGTGATCCGTTGAAGTTCCCAGACTTCATCCACACCCAAAAGCGCCATCCCAAGACGAACATGCGCAGCGCCACCGCCATGTGGGATTTCTGGTCACTGTCGCCGGAGAGTCTGCATCAAGTGACCATCCTGATGTCGGATCGCGGTCTGCCTCTGAGCTATCGTCATACGCATGGGTTCGGCTCCCATACCTACAGTTTCATCAACGCTAACAATGAGCGTTTCTGGGTGAAGTTCCATTTCAAGACACGCCAAGGCATCAAGAACATGACCAATCGCGAAGCGGAATCGGTGATCGCTAAAGATCGCGAATCATCTCAGAAGGATCTGTTTGAAGCCATCGAGCGCGGTGACTTCCCACAATGGGATTTCAAAATCCAGGTCATGCCTGAAGTGGAGGCCGAGACTTATCACATCAATCCTTTCGATCTGACAAAGGTCTGGCCTTACAAGGACTATCCGCTCATTGATGTCGGTGTGTTGGAGCTGAACCGCAATCCCGAGAACTACTTCCAGGAGATCGAACAATCGGCGTTCAGCCCTTCCAACATTGTTCCAGGTATCGGCTTCTCTCCGGACAAGATGCTTCAGGCCCGTATCTTCTCGTATGCGGATGCCCATCGCTATCGCGTAGGCACCTGGTATGAGGCTCTACCCGTAAACCGACCACGCTCCGCCGTGAATACCTATCACATGGATGGTGCCATGAACTTCATGACGCCGAGCAGCAGCAACGCTTACTATGAGCCTAACACGATGGGGGGATCGAAGGAGGACTCGCGATTTGCTGAGCCGCCGCTGAAGGTTTCAGGCGATGCAGATCGCTACAACCATCGTGAGGGCAACGATGATTACACGCAGCCAGGCAATCTTTTCCGCCTGATGAGCGATGACCAGAAGCAGCAACTTTTCAGCAATATTGCCGAAGCCATGGCAGGCGTGCCTGACGAGATCATCCGTCGCCAGCTGGGGCATTTCCACAAAGCCGATCCCGCCTATGCGGCAGGTGTGGCCAAGGCCGTTGGCATCGATTGGGTCTCCTAAGTTTCTCCAACCCCCCCGGAGTGATGCAGAAGATGCATCAGCTGGGTGGATGCGCCACGCGGGTGCATCCACCCAGTGTTTCTCTAGCGATCAGTTTGTTTATGAAAACCGATATCACCCCTGAAGAAGAACAGCGCTACGCTGAACTCCAGGCGATGGCCTTGGACTTCGCCCGCCATGGAGATGCGGCGGCTCTGGAACCCATGCTGCAAGCTGGGATGCCGGTCAATTTGGCGGATCATAAACAGAACACCCTTCTCATGCTGGCGGCCTATCATGGGCATGAACAAACCGTGCATCTGCTTTTGGAAAACGGGGCACGGGTGGATCAACGGAATGATCGCCAGCAGACCCCTCTGGGCGGTGTGGCTTTCAAAGGACATGCGGAAATCGCGAAGATGCTCATCGGAGCAGGTGCGGATGTGGATGCTGACAATGGTAACGGCATGACACCCCTGATGTTCGCTCGCATGTTTGGTCGGGAAGCCGTCGCCCAAGTATTGGAGCAATCTGGTGCCGATCGTCAGGCTCGAGTGCGTGGTTTTTCCCTGGGCCAGATCGCTGTCGCGATGCGGATTTTACGAGTCCTCGTGAGTCCCATCGTCTGGCTACGGTCCAGGTTTCGCTCTCCGAAGCCCGCCCATGTTTAGGTTGCCTCGGCGGGGCAGCCGTTGCACCCTGACTCATCCTTTTTCATGCGTCCTGACGAACCCGCTTGGTATGTCATCCACACCAAGCCTAAATGCGAACATTTAGCTGCTGCCCTTATGCGGGGGCTGCCGGGTGTAGAGACTTTTTGTCCGCGCATTCGCTTCCAGCGTAGCACACGTCGTGGGAAGGTGTGGTTCGTCGAAGCTTTGTTCCCCAGTTACTTCTTCGCTCGGTTCATTCCCCTCAACTCTCAACGCGCTGTCAAGCATTCGCAGAACGTCATTCGCATTGTCGATTTTGGCGGCCAGATGGTCTCTGTGCCGGACAGCGTCATTGAAAGCGTCCGTAGCGAGATGGATCACCTGGAGGTAAAGGAGGTGAAAGCGGGCCTCCACGTAGGGGACACCGTCGAACTCACAGAAGGGCCCATGCGTGGGCTGAAAGGTATCGTCAACAGTATCCATGACGGTCAGGATCGGGTGAAAATCCTGATGGAGTTCCTTGGTCGGCAGAGCTTGATCGAAGTGGAAAGCTCAAAGGTTCTCCCAGAGCAGACTCCTCGAGAAATTTTGGCCGGATCGTGACCGGCCTTGGTCCAGGCTGGAGTGGTCACCAGCACTGGACCTCGGCAAGCGGCGGAAGGAGAAATTAATCTTCCACCAGTTTGAGCACGGCTCCGTTTTCAGCGATGGTCAGATTGAGATCATCGCCTTCGGCACGGTCCACTTTGACCTTGTAGATTAGGGCCTGTCCATCGACGAGCACGCGATGCACTTCGTCGATCTTACCCTGCGGAGCAGACTGAATGACGGCAGCACGCACCGTTACCGGGATTTCTTCGGAGGTGATTTCCTCGCTGGTTTTGATCAGCGATCCGTCGGCGCGAACGTGAATCTGCAATTCGCGGTCGTTTTGCAGTTCGACGGTGGCTTCATACCAGGTCTGACCTTCGGCGGTGCGAGATTCGATCTCATCGACTTTACCACCGCGCTGGTATTGCTGGATGGTCGCTTGAACGATGGGTGGAACGGCAGCCATGGAGATATCCTCCGCAAGGGCAGGAGTCAGCAGAGCGGCCGAAAGGGCGGATAGAACAAGAGATTTGAGTTTCATAAGAACTTTGGGGGTTCAGTGAAATTCGACCCCTGGCCCTGAGTTGGTCCCGGGCAATTTGCGACAAAATCCCGGTTTTTGGGGATTCTGAGCTCCAGGGAGGGCAGTTTTTTCGGCCCCGAATTGCACAGTGAAAAAATCGTGTTAGTCTGTCTGCCCCCGGTTTGCCACCACCCGGCAGCCCGGAACGTATCCTTCAAACCACCATGGGCAAAACACTCTTCGAAAAAGTCTGGGAATCTCACGCCGTCGGAACTCTTGCGAACGGACAGACGCAGCTTCTCATTGATACCCATTTGGTGCATGAAGTAACGAGCCCCCAGGCCTTCGGCATGCTGCGTGATCTGGGGCTGAAGGTGGCTTATCCGCACCGCACCTTTGCAACGGTGGACCACATCGTGCCGACCGACAGCCAGGTGTCTCCTTTCGCCGACCCTCTCGCTGAGGCCATGATCCAGGAGCTGAACAAGAACGCCAAGGAGTTTGGCGTGACCTACTTCAGCCTCGCCAGTGGTAAGCAGGGCATCGTCCACGTGGTGGGCCCCGAGCAGGGCATCACCCAGCCAGGCACCACCATCGCCTGTGGTGACTCCCATACCGCTACTCACGGCGCCTTCGGTGCCATCGCTTTCGGCATCGGCACCACCCAGGTGCGCGATATCTTGGCCACGCAGACCATGGCGCTGAGCAAGATGAAAGTCCGCCGCATCAACGTCGAAGGTAAGCTCCGCCCAGGCGTCTATGCCAAGGACGTGGCGCTGCACATCATCCGCCTGCTGGGTGCCGGTGGTGGTGTCGGTTTTGCCTACGAATACGGTGGCAATGTCTTTGACGAGTTCACCATGGAAGAGCGCATGACCGTCTGCAACATGGCCATCGAAGGCGGTGCGCGCTGCGGTTACGTGAACCCAGATGATACCACTTTTGAATACCTGAAAGGCCGTCCTTACTCACCGAAGGGTGAAGAATGGGATGCGACTGTGGCCAAGTGGCGCGCGGTGGCTTCGGATAAAGATGTCGTCTATGATGATGTCGTGAACATCCGCGCTGAGGACGTGCCTCCGACAGTGACCTGGGGTGTCAGCCCTGACCAAGCCATCGCCGTGACGGAAACCGTTCCTACACCCGAAAGCGCGGCAACGGAGCCAGGTCGCGTGTCCATTCAGGAAGCTCTGGATTACATGAAACTGCCTGCGGGTCAGCCGATCAAAGGCACTAAGGTGGATGTGGCCTTCATCGGCTCCTGCACCAACGGTCGTCTGAGTGACTTCCGTGAAGTGGCCAAATTCATCAAGGGCAAGAAGGTGAACCCCAGCGTCAAGGCGATCGCTGTTCCAGGTTCCCAGATTGTCGATGCCATGGCTCGTCAGGAAGGTCTGGACAAAATCTTCTCCGAAGCCGGTTTCGAATGGCGCGGTGCGGGTTGCTCCATGTGCTTGGCCATGAACCCCGACAAACTCGTGGGTGATCAGCTTTGCGCTTCCTCCAGCAACCGTAACTTCAAAGGCCGTCAGGGTTCTACCACGGGGCGCACCGTGTTGATGTCTCCGGTGATGGTCGCTGCAGCGGCTTTGACCGGTAGCATTGCGGACGCTCGCGAGGTGTTCTCCATCGCTGGATAACACATAAATACAGCTTTTAGTTCGCGGGGTTCCAATGTTCTTGGAACCCCGTTTTCTTTGGCTCAAAGCCAGGAAAGAAGCAGGTTCATGGAGGGGTATTTTTTCTTCCTATGTCTCATCCTGCTCCTGTCATCACCGCCCGGCGTCAGTTTATGCAAACCACAGGTCTGAGCTTGCTCAGCCTCCCGGTGATGGGACAGCAAGCAGGGTCCAAGACCGCTACGGCTACGAAACCATCGGCGGCACCTATCCCCGACTTGGAGCCGCTGAATCGCTTTCCGCGCATGATGCAGGAATGGTTGCTGGATCAAGTGGAGGCGGCTGAAGACCTCGGCAACGCCCGGCGTGACGCCCTCAAGACGAAGGCTGATGCCGAAGCTTATGTGAAGTCGGTCCAGGAACGCATTCGACAGGCCTTTGGCCCCCTGCCGGAAAAGACCCCGTTGAATGCACGGGTTACGGGTACTGTAGAGCGCGAGGGATATCGCATTGAAAACATCCTCTTTGAAAGCCGCCCCGGCTATTTGGTCACAGGCAATCTTTATCTACCGACAGGTCGCGCGGGCAAGGTACCTGCGACGGTGGGCGTCTGTGGACACTCGATCAATGGAAAGGCCGCCGAGGCTTACCAGAGCTTTGCGCAAGGCTTGGCGAGACTGGGCCACATCTGTTTCATCATTGATCCCGTCGGTCAGGGAGAGCGATTTCAATACCTCAAGGACGGAAGCCTGAAATCACGTTTGGGCGGAGGCGTTTCGGAGCATATTCAGATGGGCAATGCCCAGACTCTCGTGGGCGAATTTCTCGGCACGTGGTTTGCTTGGGATGGGATCCGGGCGCTGGATTACTTGCTGACGCGCGAGGAAGTGGACACTCGGCATCTTGGTGTGACGGGCAACTCCGGTGGAGGCACCCAAACCACCTGGCTTTGCGGTTTGGAGCCTCGGTTCACCATGGGCGCGCCTTCGTGCTTCATCACCACCTTCCGGCGGAATGTAGAAAATGAGCTTCCTGCAGATACCGAGCAATGCCCGTCACAGGTGCTTGCACTGGGTTTGGACCATTGCGACTTCCTCGCGGCCATGGCTCCGAAACCAGTGATCATCATGGCCCAGGAAAAGGATTTCTTTGATGCTCGTGGATCTGCTGAAGCCTATGAGCGGCTGAAGAAACTTTACACTTTGTTAGGCAAACTGGAGAACATTCGATTGCATGTGGGGCCAGATCCGCATGGCTATTCACAGTCAAATCGCGAAGCGATGTATCGCTTTTTCAATGCTGCGGTGGGCTATCCCGAAGTCGCAGCGGAACCTGCTCTGATGATTGAGAAAGACGAGGTGCTGCAATGCACTCCTGATGGCCAAGTGGCCAAGCTGGGATCTCGCACCTTGATGGATTTCACCAAGGAGAAAGCCGAGGCACTAGCAGCGAAACGCAAACCCTTATCCGGTCAGGCTTTGAAACAAGCCGTGCGTGAGATACTACGCCTGCCTGATTTACCCGAGAGTGCTCCCGATTATGGCATCCTGCGCAGTGTGGGGAGCCGCAAGTATCCGTCTCAAGCCTACTGCACTTACACGGTCGAAACGGAGTCCGGAATTCGCGCCTTGGTCACACGACTTCAAGAGGAGGCACTCACTTCGCGCATGCCGGGGTCTGCCAAACGCGCCATTTTGTACATCTCTCATCATTCGGCCGACATCGAGATCCGCCAGGAACCTCTAGTGCAAGAGTTGATCCAAAAGGAACCGGATGCCGCCTTCTATGCCTGCGATGTTCGCGGTATTGGAGAGTCTCAACCCAACACGTGCGGAGCCGACCAATTCCTTAAGCCCTACGGAAGCCATTATTTCTACGCAGCTCATGGCCTCATGTTGGATCGTCCTTTGTTAGGCCAGCGAGTCTTCGATGTTCTTCGCGTCATTCAAGCCTTGCGCGCAGCAGGGCATCAGGAGGTTCATTTGGCGGGTCGTGGATGGGGGGCTTTGACGGCGGCTTTGGCAGCTTTATTTGCAACCGATGTCAAACAGGTGACCCTCAAGAACGCGCTCTCGTCATTCCAAGAGATCGCTGTGGATGCGGAATATCAGTGGCCGTATGCGGTGATGCTTCCAGGGGTGTTAGGACGCTGGGATGTACCAGAGTGTTATCAAGAGCTGAAGTCGAAGGGCTTGGTTTCCTCACATCCTTGGAGTTCCAAGGATGGAATGAGCCTGTAACACTGAGACATTCTCCAAGGAACGCGATCACGCTGCCGCCCAGCCCTCATCTGGATTGAAGTCCGGCAGCAATTCCGCAGAGGGCAGGGCCTCAAAGCAGGCATGAACTGCTGCGACTGGAGTCTGCACGCCAATGACGACTCCGGTGGGGATGATGCTCAAGGCCCCGAGCATGGGTAGAAACCATGTTTCGGCTTGGGGACGGACATGTTGAAATGACATCGGGATGCTTGGTAACTCGGCCAAACGGCAGAGTCCTTTCACTCGGATCACCTCATCGGGGAGGCTTCTCAAAGTGGCCTCCAGATCCCGGCGTTTGACGATGAAGGGAACATCCACTTTGACAGCGGTAAAGGCACGCTCATTTTCGTGATGATGGGTGTGGAGATGGACTGGGCCTGCGAGTGTTGGAGCGGGTGGCTTGTTGGATGTGAACCGGCAGGTGGCAGAGACCAGTTGGAGGTAGTCGGCCAAGGATTGGGCGTCAGCGGACAGCACGCGCGGACTCAGGGTCTGGACCTGAGTGGTGATGGATTCTCGCTTTTCTGGATGGAGCTCTTCGGCATGAGTGAGCCGCCAATGTGTGGCGGTCTGCACCTGTTCTCGCTCCAGCTCATTGTGTGCTCCGCGCTGCTGCCAACGCTGTGCATCCACCAAGGTGATCTGGATGGGCGAGGTGAAGCGCTGCGTCTCATGACGCACCGTCAATGCGGCGATGAGCGACATCAGATCCGATGCTCCATTCGCCTCCACCAGCAAGACGCCACGGGATGGAACTTCGATGCTGCCCAGTGTCTGTAAAAACTCATTGAGGGAACTGCAACACACGCAGGAGCCATCCAGAGCACGTACTTCAATGCCTGGCGTGCGTAATCGTGAAGCGTCCACTTCGGCGTTGGCGAAATCATTGACCACGATACTATAGCCGACGCCACGCTCTTGGAGGGCAGCCATCAGCTGTCGTAGAAAGGTCGTCTTACCCGCACCGAGGAAACCGGCGATCAAAACCAAAGGAATGCGATTCATGGTTAGGCTTGCGCTTCTTCGATGTCTTGCTGGGACTGCCAGGAGGGAAACGGATCGGCCATTTTTTGCCACGCATTGGGACCTTTCGAGAACTCCTCATCGGTCAGTAGGCAGGCATCGAATTGAGCCCTCAAGGTGGCTTGATCCATCTGGCGGCCAATGATGACGATCTCCTGGCGACGGTCTCCATAGGGTTCTTGCCAATAGGCTTGGATCTCCTGGAGGCTCGCCTTGTCCGTGGGCCACTCGCGCTTATCCACGGCGGACCAGAAGTAGCCTAAGGCCCGTGTATCTCGCAGGACACCTGCTAGGGAGATGAATCCGGCCAACTCCATGCGCGTGGCGAGCCAGAAGAGGCCCTTTGCCCTGACTACACCTTCCCAAGAGGCCTTGAGGTACTCTTGAAATCGCTGGGGATGGAAGGGGCGGTGGGAACGGTAAACGAAGCTGCTGATGCCGTATTCTTCCGTTTCAGGAGTATGACCTTGGAGAGAATCCAGCCAGCCCTCGGCTTGCTCCGCCTCACTCATCTGGAAGAGGCCTGTTTGGAGAACCTTGTTCAGCTCAATCTGAGATTGATTCGTGCAGTAAACTTTTGCGCGGGGATTCAATGCGCGGATGATCCCTTGCACTTCCGTCACTTCCTCAGTCTTTACGCAGTCCGTTTTGTTGATGAGGATCACATTGGCGAACTCGATTTGATCGGTCAGAAGATGGGCAAGGGCGCGGCCATCTTCTTCACCCAGAGCTTGGCCACGATCCTGAAGATCGTCGGTGCTATGGTAGTCGTTGAGGAAGTTTCGGGCATCCACCACCGTGACCATCGTATCGAGTTGTGCGATGTCGGAGAGAGAACGCCCGTTTTCATCTTGGAACGTGAATGTCTCGGCGACAGGCATGGGTTCGGAGACGCCTGTGGATTCGATGATGAGGGCGTCAAAGTGACCTTCTTGCGCGAGTTTGGTCACTTCGAGCATCAGGTCTTCGCGCAGGGTGCAGCAGATGCAGCCATTGCTCATCTCGACCATTTTTTCTTCAGTCCGGCTGAGCTTGGCATCGCCCGCTTTCACCAGTTGAGCGTCCACATTCACCTCGCTCATGTCATTGACGATGACGGCGACTTTACGGCCATCGCGATTGCGGAGGATGTGGTTGAGGAGGGTCGTTTTGCCTGCACCTAGAAAGCCAGATAGGACGGTGACGGGGAGCGGAGGAGCGGGTACGCTTAGTTTCATAATGCAATTATATTGCATTATTATAACGCAAACGATTTGCAACAAAATTAACTGAAACTGGCCATCAATCGCCGCACTTCATCTTCAATGTCTTCTTGGCTGACCACCGTCTGCCGCACTTCATCCCGGAAGATTTCGCCGTAAAGTTGGCGCATTCGCCAAAAGGCTGTTTTCACGGCGGCTTCTGACATCTCCAGCCGAGTGGCGGTGTCAGCTAGAAAGTCTGTGGCAGATTTGTCCCCTGCAATGCGCGGAAAAAGTTCCGCAAACAGAGCTACTTTGCCCAAGGTCGTGTAGTGCTGCTGGAGTCGGACTCGTGTGCGGTCGATCAAGACATTGGCCCACGCCCGATCAAAGACTTTTTCGGGAGAGAGATGCTGAATGAGTTCATCCTGGAGCCGTTCTAAAACAGCAGGATGATCCAGCGACATCATTTCCATGTCTCCACCGCGCTTCTGAGCCTGATCTCCCCGCTGTAGATCTTGGTCGAGGTTTTTGATGGCCTTCAGGAGGAGGGTCCTGAACCGTCCTTTTTCAGGGGTCGCGAGGCTGAGCAGGCGTCCATTGGTCAGCCGCAGGTAAAACTCCTGCACCGTATCCTCCGCCACCTCGTGGCCGCGGCCAAGGCTGCGCAGGAAGGTGTAAAGCGGTAACCGGTAGGTGAGGCAGAGTGCTTGTAGCGCTTCTCGCCTTTGTTCCTCGCTGCCGTGGGCGGCGAGACAGATCGTCGCCCACTGCGTCTCAGGAAACCCCGACTTAGGGGGGAGAGGGGAGGAAGAATCCATGACAGACTTCAAAAAACCGAACTCCGAGGGAGTGGAGAGAGCGGTCTTGTAAATCACTCTTTATTTATGCGAACATAAAGAGTCATCTTATTTTTTCGAAATTTAAATAAGTCGGCAAAAAAGGGCCAAGGATGCACATCCCTGGCCCTCTCGAAGCGTGTCTGATCCGGTCTAGAACTTCACTTGGATACCAACACTGCCGCCAAACACTGGATCTTCACCACTGGTGGAGGTGGAGACGCTGGTATTGAGAGTGACTTTCTCATTGATCGCATAGGCGAAGTCGATGCCGAAGAGCGCCCAATCTTGCTGGATCTGTTGGCCAGGAAGATTGAAATCAAACAGGCCGATGACCTGGCCCCCGGTGCTGGGGCCGGTTTGATCAAAACGATGCACGCCTTCCACGCGCAGACGCAGGAGGGCTTTGTTTTGCAGCAACTGGCGAGCCGCAGTGAGACCGTAACGCACTTCCTGAGCGGTGTGGCTCTGTTCGTCATAAGACACCGGGAAACCACCACCGGACTCGGTGTAGGCATCGGCATTGGTGTGGTTGACGGTGTATTCGATCTTTGGCGTGATGCCAAAGCCGCCCACTTTCACGATGTCCAGCCAATCCACGCGGAAGCGCAGGGTGCTGGAGAGTACATCGGTGCTGCCCTCAGAGCTGTCTTCGAGGCCGGCATTGGTGTAATGACGGTCGATGTCGGCCTCCCAGTTACCGATGGCACCGGTGATGGTGAAGACCACAGGCAGCTTCGTGGGTTTAAAGCTGAGCTCGCCCAGCACATACGTGCCATCCATATCCACATCGCCATTCTGGGCGAGATCTTGAGCGATCCAGCTCTGACCGATGCCAAGGCCAGCCACAAGTTGCTGATTAAAGAAATCCACAGCACCACCCACTTCGGCGAGGCCGGAGTTGACGTCACTGTCGTCATAGCGGGCAAAGTCACCTGTCATCCAGGCATGGCGATTTGCCCCCATCATTTGAAGAGGAATGTGGTGAGCCCCATGCATCGTCAGATTCAGCAGGTTAAAAGCCGCGCCCGTTGGAGCTTGGCCAGCACCCAGGGTGCTGACGAAATCTTCTGGGATGATCGCACCACTACCCACTCGGGCAATGAAACCGACATATTCTTCAGGGTCAGCATCGCTGGCCGAGGGGCCTCGGTAGCGCAGCCCCGTATTGCCAACCACCACTTTGCCATCTTCGCTGATGCCTGTCGCCGAAGCAAAATTCCATTCACCGACTTCTACACCGCTGTCCTGCAGCCATGTTCTCAAGCTACGTGTGCCATGCACTTCGTCGTAAATATAAGCTGTGTCTGTGGCGGGAGCGGAGGTATCGTCACGTTCTGGGGCGTTACTGCCGACAACGAAGCCATTGTTGCTCACCGCATTGGCGGTGCCATTGTAAAAGATGGCATCGCTGATGAGAGGAATTTCGATCATTCCACCTTCATCCGTGAAAGTGAAGCCACGCATTCCGTCTTCGGTGCGCACGCTACCGACGATGTATTTTCCATTTCGGCTGATGTCGTTGGCAACGCTGTAACCTCCTTCACCCACATCGCCAATGGCCACTGCGGTGGGTTCGTCTCCAGTGAGTTCCCAATAAACCGCTTGCTGAGTGCTAACAATGCCGTTGTCGAATGCATAGCCCACTGCCCGCTCGCCCGCGCCATCCACAGCTAAGGCACGTGCGGAAGATAACTCTTCATCCAAGGGCATCAGCACTGTGGGATCTTCAAAATCGCCATGCCACCACAGCGCCTGGCTAAACCAAGGCCCTGAATCGACGCCGTTAAAGTCGGCGTAACCCACGACGGTATCGCCAGCATCATTCACGTCCGTCGCCCCAGTCCAATAAGCTCCTGTCGCCTGCAAAAGCACGGCTTCCCCAGTGGTAGAGTCCATCCAAAAACCTAAACCGATGCTGTTGTCATAATCATAAACGTCGCCCACGATGAATCGCCCTGTCTTGCTGAGGCCATTGGCGTAAAGATAAGCCTCTTCCAGGGGCGTATCGACTTCCAACCAGTTGGTTCCCTCACTCCAGGTCCAAAGTAAAGAGCCGCCTTTCTCCTGTCCCAATACGACTTGGCCATTGCCGCTGATGGCCTGCGCATCGAAGAGGAAACCGACAATCGGGGGTTGCGTGGTTTGAGCGTGACCGGGCAGAGGCACGCCGAGTGCACCACCGATGACGGCAGCGCAGAGGATAGCAGGGAGGTAATGTTTCATGGGAGACGAGGTGAAGCGATGCAAATTGCATCACCTTCATTACGGAAAATAAATGATGAGGTCACAAAATTTTAATTCATTGATAACCAATGTTTTATGAATCTAGGGTGAAACTTTTTTGACCATGGAGGGAATCATTTTTGAGAACCTCTTATGCGCACTGCTTTTCTTACCGCTTGCTTTTGCTTGACCTCATTGACACTCAACGCCGAACCGACGTCGGTGGAGCTGATTTTGGATTGCTCAGGCTCCATGTGGAATAAGCTCTCCGATGGTCGTTACCGCATCGATGCGGCTAAACAGGTGCTGAGCGAGTTCATTGCCACCGCACCGGAGAAGGAAGATCTTCACATTGGCCTGCGGCTTTACGGTTCCAAGGTTTCGCATCGTGAGCCCGGAGCTTGCGAAGACACCGTTCTTGTGGTGCCTATGGAGGGCTTTCAACGGGCGGAGATGCTGCGCTTGGTGAAGGATGCGCGTGCCATTGGTGCGACTCCTCTGGCGATCTCCCTGAATGCGGCGGCAGACGATTTTACCAAGCCGGGTAAAAAACAGGTGATCGTTTTTACCGATGGCGAGGAATCGTGCGGAGGCGATGTCACTGCCGCCTTAGCCCGCCTCAAAGCAGATGGCATTGATGCGGACGTCAGGATCATCGGCATCGGATTGCCTAAAGTGGTGGCGGAGCGATTTGCCGTACTGGCTCCGATTGAAAACGCCGACAGTGTGGTGAAGCTGGCGGAAGCTTTGAAAAACGCCACTTCTGCCACGATGGCAGCGCCTGCCGCACCTGTGGTGAAGAAGGAAAAAGTGACCGTGCGGGTGACAAAAAATGGGGAGCCTTGGTCGGAAGGAGATCTCTCTCTTTTGCGGACCGACAAAGCGGTTTTTCAGCTAACCAAAAGTGAAGAACCTGGAACTTGGGTGGGTGAATTAGCACCGGGCCTTTATTCAGCCACTGTTTCACCTTCAGGACGCGTGTTCACAGATCTAGGCGTGGCCGTGGGAGCCGATAACACCTTTGTTTTGGATGTGACCGAGATGCCGAAGGTGACGGTTGAAGTGCCGAATGAAGAGATTTCTTTGGTGCAGGAATTCACCGTTATTTTCTCTGGTGCCAATGGTGTGGGAGAACAGTACATCATCATCGCCCCGGTGGGAGCCCCTGATTCGGCAGAGCCAAATCTGAGAGACGCGATCGGCAAGGAAAACACCATGTCTGTCATCGCGCCAGAGAATCCTGGAATGTATGAAGCGCGTTTTACCGTCAGGGGTAAGGATTATCGCCAAGTCATTTGTGGTCGATCAAAGCCCTTTGAAGTCAAAGCACCGGTGGTGGGTCTCGAATTACCAGCCACGGTGTCGGCTAGCAGCCCGATCACTGTCAAATACAAAGCCCCCGTTCAGAACAACGATTGGATCGGATGGGTTAAGGCAGGTGCTGCGGATGGTGCTTATGAGTCTTACGTTCGTCCCTCGGTCGATGCCGAAAGGGTTCAGATCAACGCTCCGGCAGAGCCAGGAGAGTATGAAATGCGTTATGCCAACGATGCCTCCCACCGTCCCTTTGCGCGCAAGGCCTTCAAGGTGGAAGCCGCTTCCCTGGCTTTGGAGGCACCCGAATCCGCCATGGCAGGCACCCTCGTGAAAATCATCTGGAAGGCTCCGGCTTTAGCGCACCTTTACATCACCATTGTGGATAAAAGAGAGGGAGAAGGAGCTTATAACCGATACATCAGGCTCGATGGAGGGAATCCCATGCAGCTCCAGGCTCCGCGCAAAGCGGGCGATATGGAAATCCGCATCAACGACGAGCAACAAGGCAAGGTTCTCTTCCGTCGTCCAATCAAGCTCACGGACATGAAAGCCACGGTCAAAGGGCCGTCCGAAGTCGCCGCGAATGCAGCGATTCCGATCGAATGGACGGGGCCACAAGGAGAGGGGGACTATGTCACGATCACCAAACCGGGAGCTGAAGACAGTGCTTACTTGAGCTATCACGAAGTTCCAGGGGCGGGTGCGACCGTCGATATCACGGCACCCGAAGAACCTGGAGAGTATGAACTGCGCTATGTTACCCAAGAGAGCCAAGTCATCGCTCGGCAGCCGATCAGAGTGAAGTGAGCAGAGTTGTTTAATCTTATCGAGGAGCTTATAAACAAAGCTCTTCGATCATGTCCCACCAAACCCATAACATTCATGCTGGCACTCAGGTGATCACCAAGGTGGCTGTGCATGGAAGCAATCATGCGCTGGTGCATCCGCGTGGGGCGGTTGGGATTGTGACTCGCACGCCTTGTGTGGTTGGTGAAGCCTATCTGATCCGTTTCCCCGATGGATTTGAGGCGGCCTTGTCGATGGAGGACCTGGAAGTTTTGAAGCACTTCAAAGATCGCCTCGATGGCGCGGATCCGGCCCTCGCTGACTTCTCATTGGAGCAGCATATCATCTACCGCTGTGTGGTGGGGTCACGTGCCTATGGTTTGGAAACCGAGTCCTCAGATACAGACCTTCGCGGCATTTACTTGGCTCCTGCGGAATTGCATTGGTCCCTCTATGGCGCGCCTGAGCAATTCGAGGACAATGCTACCCAAAGTTGTTATTGGGAATTTCAGAAGTTTCTCACCATGGCACTGAAGGCTAATCCCAACATCTTGGAGTGCCTGTATTCGCCACTGGTCGAAAAATGCAGTCAGGTGGCCGAGGCCCTGTTATCTGTGCGTGACCATTTTCTGTCGCAGATGATCTTTCAGACGTTCAACGGATATGCCTTAAGCCAGTTCAAAAAGATCGAACAGGATCGACGTAACCAAGGGCAGGTTCGTTGGAAGCATGCCATGCACCTTCTGCGCTTGTTAATGACCGGCGCGGCGACTTTGCGAGAGGGCTATGTCCCCGTGCACGTTGGGGATCGTCGAGATCAACTTTTAGCCGTCAAACGGGGTGAGTTCACCTGGGAAGAAATTGACGCCTGGCGGCAAGAATTGCATCGAGATTTTGAATTGGCGTTGGCCGAGACAAAGTTACCCGAAAGGCCCGATTACGAAGCCGCGAATCGGCTATTGATCCAGGCAAGGTGGACTGGAATTTCCAGATAGATCATGGATGATTTCCGAATCCCTGATCGGGAATGATCCTTTTTCGGAGCCTACCCTCATGACTGACGACCCACGTCTCCTGCGCATCACATCGGCACAGCCTTATCCACTTTTGTTTGCGACAATTAGCGGTGCGCACCTCTATGGCTTTCCTTCACCCGATTCGGATTTCGATCTTCGAGGAGCTCACATTCTCCCTCTGGAGCGGGTGTTGGGGCTGGAGGTGAAAGATGAAACCGTTGAGGACAGTCGCATCATTGAGGGGCTGGAAATGGATATCGTATCTCACGATGTGAAGAAGTTCTTCAGCCTGTTGCTCAAAAAGAATGGGTATGTGTTGGAGCAGCTCTATTCACCCTTAATCGTTCACACGACTCCCGAGCATCAAGAGCTTAAGGACATCGCGAAGGGATGCATCACCCGACACCACTCGCATCATTATCTTGGTTTTGTGCACACGCAGTGGGAACTGTTTTTGAAGGAGCAACCGCCTCGCGTGAAGCCGCTGCTTTATGTCTATCGAGTGCTGCTGACAGGCAGCTGGATGATGCGCACGGGTGAGGTTGAAGCCAATCTCGTGACTTTGAATGAGAGCTTTCGTCTGTCGTATCTCCCAGATTTAATTGCTCGCAAGCTAAACGGTCCAGAACAGGCCACTCTTACCGACACAGATTTAGCTTTTTACCGGAGTGAGTTTGAGCGTTTGCGGGCAGAGTTAGAGGCGGCCCATCAGGCCAGCTCACTCCGTGAAGCACCCGAAGAAAGTGCTCGGCAATCGTTAAACGACCTGCTCATCCGTGTCCGCAAGACTCAAGGGATCTTGTCATAGATCACACTGGCAGCTTGAGCGGCAGGCAGCTTGGTTTGGTCGGGATCGGTGAGCAGTTTTTTCAGCGCGGCTTTCGCATCGGCGGGCCGGTTTTCTTCCTGATAGAGAATGGCTTGGTAGAGCTGAGCCCGGGCTTTATCGCCAGCGATGACGTAGAGGCTGAGAGCATGCTCGAGCAGCTCGATGGCTTCGGCCTCTTTGCCTTCGCTGGCGGAGAGGAGCGCAGTAAGTTCCAGGAGATGAGGCTTGTTACGGCTTTCGGCGAGTTCTGTCAGAGCTTGCTTCAGAGCACGGCTGTCATTGCCGGGATAACGCAGGGCGGTGCCTTGATAGAGGGCGTAGTCGCGATCTCTTCCCTCCCCCATCACAGCACCAGGGCCGCGAGCATAAGGACGGTAGAGCGGATCCCCGCAAACGACATTCATCCAAGACAGCACGGGGGTGGCGTTCCAGGCGGCTTCGGCGAGAGTGTAGCCTTCCAGCAGGCGTTGATTGAGAACATCGAAGTGAACGGTGAGGCTGAGGTAAGGCTCAAACACATTGCCCAGGGCGGCTGCGGCACCTTGTTTCAGCAAGGGACCGACCCAATGGCGGTCGGGTGAACGTAGAGCCGCTCCGCTGAAGGAATGCAGATGGCAGGCGATGGCCCCAGGTTGAAAACGGAAGGAAGGACTGGCGAGAGCCCCGCTGGCATTCGTGGTGTACCAGCCAAAGTAAAAGGCGGTATCCGGTAGGGGCCAGTGTTCGGGAATCACGGCTTCGCTTTTATCCACATAGACGGGGATGCCTTTTTCTCGGAAAAGCAAAGTGCTGCGGATGAGCCAGTCTTCGCCTTCCTGATAAGCGCCGGTCTTTTGAGCCAAGTCGATGACGGCACGTCCTCGTAACCCTTCGGTTTCTGCCAGAAGAGAGTCATCGATCATCCGTTTCACCGTATCGGCGTCGGGGCCATCCAGCCGACCGACGAGCAGTAAACCCGGGGTCCCCTGATACATCTGGAAGCGCATGTCTTGCTTGAAATAAGGATTGCGAAGCGCCCCAGCGATCGGTTGGCGGGGTAGGCCTAACAAACTAAGCTCGCTATCGACGCTGGCCTCATCTTCCTGGGTGTTTTTGGGGTTTTGGGTGCTGCGTTGGATCTGGAAGGGAATGCCACGCATCAGGACCACGACCCGGACGGCAGACTCTGCCACGGTCATGGCAGGCAGGGTGCGGCCACTGACGGGATCGTGAATCTCCTGCTCTCCGAGTCTCCACCAGCCTTTGCGGACAAAGGCTTCGAACAAAGGCTTGCGGATGAGTTCATCATACTGCTGCCGCGTCATGGCATCTTCGAGCGGGCAGGGCAGGGCGATCAAGCGGTCCGCTGAGATGCCACGTTTGTGAGCATAATATTCGGCAAGTTCGCGAGATTGAGCGAAATCGGGATTGTAAACGACGGCCACTTCGCCGCTGAGGTCGAGCGCTGGCGGGGGATCTTGGGCCAGGAGCGGATGCCAGATGCCCACCACGAGAAGAGCCAGAAGCCGAAACCACTCAACCCCGCTGAGGTTAAAGCAGGAGGCGCATTTCACTGAACAATCATTCCTCATCCGGCACAGGTAGAGCACAAGTTACCACTCCAATTCCAATCCGTCATACGCCAGATTGACACCCGGCGGGAGGAGCGGTTCATCCCGGCTGTGCATGATCTCGCATTGAAGATGGGTGAACCAGGTCTGCCGTGGCTGGAGATGGGCCTGAATGGCGAGGGCTTCCTGAAAGTTCATGTGGGTGGGATGTTCCGTGTAACGTAAGGCATCGACAATGAGCGTATCTACGCCTTCCATCAGCGCCAGAGACTCTGGGAGGATGGTTTTGGCATCCGGGATGTAAGCGCAGAGTTTGCGTTCGTGTCGGGTGAAGAGGTAGCCCACGGTTTCCACTTTACCGTGTTGAACGGGGAGAGGAGTGACCAGGGTTTCACCCAGATGAAAGGGGCCGTGAATGGGTTTGGGGAAGGGTTTCAAATACCCCCGATAACGGTTTTCTCCGTTGAAGGCATAGTCGAACATGCGCTCTAAGACGGCGAGGCAGGAGGGCATGGCGTAGATGGGCATGAATTGCTCCGCAGGGATGGTGAAACGGCGGAGTTCATCAAACCCGGTCAGGTGATCCATGTGCGGGTGGGTGAAGATCGCCGCATCCACCTCTCGGATACCTGCACGCAGACATTGGGTGCGTAAATCCGGGCCGGTATCGACGAGCCAGCTCATTTCCGGCGTGCGGATCCAGAGGCTGGAGCGGAGGCGTTTGTCACGGGGATCCGTGCTCCGGCAGGTTTCGCAATCACAACCGATCATCGGGATGCCTACAGAGGTGCCGGTGCCGAGAAAGGTGAGGGTGAAATCCGCCATGTCAGTCTTGAAATGGGAAAGATACAGCCAGGGCCGTGCCGGGAAAACTCAAACCATGACATTCGTCTCTTTTTGCCGAGGTCAGCGTATGCGCTATAGAGGAGGAGACACAAGCATGACAGAGAGTTATCTTCAGCGTTTTGGCGGCATGGGCAGGCTGTATGGCATGCAGGCACTGCCACGTCTGCATCAGGCCCGGGTGGCGGTGATTGGGGTCGGGGGAGTGGGCTCGTGGACCGTCGAGGCCCTGGCCCGCAGCGGGATCGGCTCTCTGACACTGATGGACATGGATGATGTCTGCATCACCAATACCAATCGCCAACTGCCCGCCACGGCACCGACAATCGGTCACCCGAAGGTGGAGGTGTTGGCTCGGCGGGTGAAGGAGATCAATCCTGAGTGTCAGGTGCAGGCCATCCCTGAGTTCTTCTTGGAGAGCACGGCTGACCGTCTTTTGGCTCCCGGATTCGATTGCCTGGTGGATGCCGTCGATAGCACGAATGTGAAGGCTCTGATCATCGCCAAAGCACGCGCTTTGAACCTACCGGTGGTAGTCTCGGGAAGCGCCGGAGGTCGGCGAGATGCGACGCAGGTGAAGGCGGCTGATCTGGGACAGGCAGGTAGCGATCCTCTGCTCCAACAGGTGCGGCGGCGTTTGCGTGAGGCGCACGGTTTTCCCAAAAGCCCCGAGGGACGGCCGATGCATTGGGATGTGCCCTGTGTATTCTCTTCTGAAAAAGCCATTTACCCGCAGTCTGACGGCACCTGCTCGACTCAACGAGAAACAGGCGCAGAGGCGGGCTTGCGGCTCGATTGTTCAGCAGGATTCGGTGCCGCGACGTTTGTCACCGGAACCTTTGGATTCACCCTGGCGGCTGAGGTGGTGAGGATCCTCGTGGATTAGGGTGGGGAACCCGCTTTAGCTCACCGGGGTCAGAACCACCTTTTGGACGTCTAGCACAGCGGATTTGACCTTGTTGACGGGGTCGATCATGAGGCGCTGTTTGCCAGAGCCTTTGATTTCGATCTCGCCCAAGGAGACTTCTTTCCAGTTTTGGAAGCCGCCCGTGTCCTGTGTGGTGAATTTGAGTGTTTGATCGGAGAGCTTGAGCTCCACTTGGCTGCCGTGATTACCTCCGCCGCAACCATGACTGACGGTCACTTTATAGCGGCCGGGCTTATTCACGATGAATTCCCACTCGGCCATGTCATCTTCAGAGGTCCAGAAGCCGAGGCAGTTTTTCTCGGGCTTGGGTTCATACCGCATGTTTTCAGACCACGTGATGGCGTCCTTGGCATTGAGCACGATGCTGCCATCAGCCTCCTGCTGAGGGACTTCGCCTTCACATGTGGGAATCAAAGCGATCTCGACGATTTCAAAACCCGCGTTTTCAGTGGGCGGGGTCAGCAAGGCAAAGGGCACATCCCCGGGCTGTGAAATGTAAATATCGCCCAAGTAGGTTTTGCGTGGAGAGGTGGCATTGAGCAGGGACTTTTTCACCACGAGATCCGCCATGCGAAATTGCATACCCAGAGCACTGCGGTTGAGGATGTAAGTGAGGCGGACCTTGTAACGGCCCCAGCGCTTGGCTTTGAAACTGGTGCCTGTGTAGGTTTCCCAATGGGCACCATTGCTATGCTGCCAAGAGTCAGGCCCGAGTGTGATCACTCCCCGAGAGGGCATGTCCTTGCGCTCCGCAGGTTCGGAACTGCCAAAGCCACCGATATCCACCGGTGCCTCGGAGAATTTCGGCTCAGGAGCCGGTGCCTCGGCTGCGGCAGGGGCTGGATGGGTGGGTGCAGCCGCAGCTTGAGGGGTTGATTCTTCGGCCTTCCTTTCGGCAGTGGGGGCGGGAGTCGCCGAGGTTTTAGCCTCTGGTTTGGGGCCACAGGCGCTCAAAGTGAGTGCCACAGGGATGGCGAAAAGGGCAAAGGGCTGGCGGATCATGGAGTCAAAAGGCCGGTGCTGGGTGTTCATGTGCAACGGATGAACTGGGTATTCTTTAGCCAGATTAACGCCTTGAGAGAGAAAAGGGAAGGTATCTGTGGGTCAGACGGGCGAAGAAAGCCTACGAGGCTAGTCGGCGTAGAAGTCTGCCATGCCTCTTTCCCGCCGTTCACTGCTCTCTCAGCTTCCCTTAGCCTCAGCTCTTGCTGCAGGATTCCACATCTCTGTGAAAGGACAGGAACAAAAGGACCTGTGGAGAACGGGAAATCCCAGCATGGATCGGCCGCGCGAGATCGCTTTGGGAATATTGAAGCCGACTCAGGCCCAGATCGAGCACGCCTGGGAACTGCACTTTCAGTCTGTGGTTTTCGAGTCTTATGGCTTCGCTCCCCGATTTGCCGTGGATGCGGAGGCGATCAATGCGGCCATTCGTGAAGGGGCTAGCCGCGATGAACTCAGTGATCTGCGGGAGTCTCAGACCATGAGCCGCGGGGTGGAGAATGCACGGGAACGGGAGGAATTTTTCCACGCCTTCCATGCGGCAGGAGTGACCTGCATCTTTCAGAACGCCGGAGAAGAGGGCAATGATCCGATGCGGCTGATCAAACGTCTGGCGCATTTCACGCGGGCTACGGATGGCCTGAAACCTGCCCTCTCGAAAGTCACGACAGCGGAAGAAATTGAGGCGCTGAAAAAAGCTGGCCATGTGGGTTTATGCTTCACAGGGAATGGCGTGCCTTTAACTCAAGGTTGGGAAAGCACGCGCGATGAAAGGCGCTTCATCCGCATCTTCCATGAACTGGGCATCCGCATGATGCACCTGACTTACAACCGCCGGAATCCCATCGGCGATGGGGCCGGGGAACCGCATGATGGCGGGCTGAGTGACTTCGGCCGCAGTGTCGTGGCGGAGATGAATAAGCTCGGCGTGATTGTGGATGTGGCGCATAGCGGCTGGAAGACCGCCGAGGATGCGGCCCGTGCCTCGTCGAAACCGATGGTGGCCAGCCATACCACGTGTGCAGCGGTGTATGAGCATTTCCGAGGCAAGCCGGACTCCACCATCAAGGCCATTTGCGAGACGGGCGGACTCGTGGGCCTGTGCTGCATTCCGCGTTTCTTGGGTGGATCAGGCGATATCGTCGCTCTGATGAATCATTTGGATCATCTCATCCAAACCTTCGGTCCTGAGCATGCGGCCATCGGCTGTGACATCTCTTACACATCGCGCTTTGAGAAAGAAGAACGTGCGAAGATCTTGCGACGGCCCGATGGCTCCTCGCCTCTAGGAGGGGCAGGGGATCGTTGGGAGCATCTTTGGCCCAAAGATGACTATCGGGCGACTCCGCAAGCCGAGCAGAGCATCGCGTGGACGAATTGGCCGCTGTTTACCCTGGGCATGATCCTGCGGGGGCACCGTGACGAGACCATTCGTGGTGTGCTGGGTGGGAACATGCTGCGTGTGCTGAAGGCGAACGCGGTTTAAGTTTCCGGGGACTTCGCTCTTGCATCCAGGCATGGAGTCGGCTTCCACTGCCGCATGGATGACGCCGCTGATCTTGATCTCGTGACGCTGACGCAACTGCGGCAGGTTATTGCCCCTTCACCGCAACCTTATCGGGTGCATTTGCAGGTGGATAGTCGGGTGGAGAAACAGACCTCGGGGGGCGCTCCTTTTCTCGAGGTGAGGCTCTTGGATGCGGGAGATTCCCTGGTGTGGCGGGTGTTTGATAACAACCCGCTGTTTCACGATGCCGCTCAGCTCCAGCGTGGCTGTTTCTTGGAGTTAGCTGCGCAGTGGGTGGATACTGGCAAGTTTGGCATCGAACCACGGCAGCCGCGCCTGCGCTTTTTGACCGAGGAGGAAAAGCAGACCCTGCTCAGTGGAGACGCAGAGTTGGCTGAACGTCAGCGGGTGGATTATGCCAAGATCGTTGAGCAGGTGGAAGCCATCCGGGATCCCCGTTTGAAGACGGTGTGCAGTCTCTTTTTGGAGAAACATGGGGAGCGATTTCGCCGCACCGCAGCCGCTCGGGAGAATCATCACGCTCGCCGCGGAGGCCTCGTGGAGCACGTGGCCCAGATGATGCGCTGTGCTGCAGCCGTAGCAGGCACTTATCCCAGCTTGAATACCGACCTGCTAACCGCAGGTGTTTTGTTTCACGACTGTGGCAAGCTCTGGGAAAACACCTACCCTGAAATGGGGTTCAGCCAGCCTTATCAACTGCATGGTGAAATGCTGGGGCACATTTCGTTAGGCCTGGAACTCGTCAATAAGCTCTGGCGGGACATGATGGAGCGTTCTGAGGCGGCAAGCTGGACTATGCTGGAGCCGGCGAGTGATCTGGTGCGCATGCATCTGCTGCACTTGATCGCTTCTCATCATGGACAGTATGAATTTGGCTCTCCGGTGCTTCCGAAGACCCCGGAGGCCGTCATCTTGCATCACGTGGACAACATCGATGCGAAGATGGAGATGCTGCGGCGCGGGTATGAAACGAGCAAAGAATTAGCTCCCGGCATCATCGAGCGTTTTCGCCCTTGGCCCGTGAATGTTCTCGCGCCTTTGCCGAAGATAACGGGCTTGCCCGACTCGGATTAAAATAAGCTGTTACCACAGCGAGGTCGTTCACGTTGTTCTCGCAGTGTGGCTGCTTTTCCTCATAAATTCCTCGCCTCGTGATGCCCGAAGCTTTCGATGTGCAGGCCTGTCTCCAGCGTGTGCGCGATGGCGATCCCATCGCGGCGGAGGCCTTGATTGCCCATCTGCATCCTTGGGTCTGGCGGTGGGTGCACAACCATTTGCCGCGGCGAGAGAGCGAGGAGGATCTGGTGCAGGACTGTTTCGTGAAGTTGTTTCAAAAGCTGGATGCCTATCAAGAGCGCTCGGGGATTCCTTTCGAGCACTGGGTGAGCAGGCTCGTCGTGCGGACCTGTCTGGATGCGTTGCGTGCAGAAAAAGCTCGGCCCGAGTGGCGCTGGGCGGATTTTCAGCCGGGAGAAACCGAGTGGCTGGATTACTTGACGAACCGCGAGGCCGAAGCACCACCGCGTTCTTCGGCGGCCGATGCGCATCGGATCGTCCACGAATTACTGGCCAGGCTATCCCCTCCCGACCGACTGGTGATCACGCTGCTGGACCTGGAAGAGCGTTCGACCCAAGAGATCGCCGAACTGACCGGATGGACGCGCGCGATGGTCAAAATGAGAGCCATGCGCGCCCGGCATAAATTGCGTGCTCTAGCTCGGCAAAGCATGAAAAGTGAATTCCAAGACGCATGAAAAACTTCGACCAACGTTGGCAGACTCTGACCGAGCAGGCGAGGCAAATGCCTGGCCAAGAGGCTCCTCAGGTGCCCTGGGGACTCGCCACGCGGGTGGCGGCACGCTTGCGCGAAAGACCGCTGGAAACCTGGGAAGATATTTTTATTCGCCTGGGGATGCGGGCCGCCTGGGCCGCCTTCGCCTTATTGGTTCTGAGCGCTGGACTGGTTTTATCTGACTGGACGCAACCCAGCCTGGAACTGCCTCAGGTGGGCGTCAGTTTAGGGTCCGATCTTCTTTGGCCATGATTATGTCTCTCCGTCGTAAAACCGGCTGTCTCATTATCGTCCTCATCCTCATGAGTGGAGGGGCGGGCTTCATGCTGGGCCTGATCGTTTCCAAAGCCGTGCAAAAAAAGAAGGAAACCCCCGCTTTTTGGAAGCAGGCCGCCATGAAGCATCTGGAGAAGCTTCACCCTGACGAGGCGCAGCGGCAGCAATTTGAAGCCGTGACCGATCAGGCCGTGGCGGAGCTGAGCACGCTGCGAGAGGAAGGCATCCGCAATGTCTGGAGCATCGTGGACCAAGCGGCGGCGGATATTCAGAAGGGACTGAAACCGGAGCAAAAGGAGACCTTCGAGAAAATCCGGCCCAAACCGCCTGCCAATCTCGATAAGTGACGGGTAAAGGCTACGCGCCGGAGATGAGCGAGGAAGGTCTGCCCCGGCTGAAGCCGAGGCTCCGAACGCGATCAAGTTCGAAAGGATGCCTCAGCGATTCCTGGTAGGAGTTGCAAAGACGAGCGCTTTCTGATTTCCTGCGCCCATATGCATCGTCTGTTTCTCATTGCCCTCTTGGCCGCTGTGCTTCCTTCCTGCCAATCTAAAGACAAGGATAAGGTGGTTATCACGGTCCATTCCCAAGGAACGGACATGGATTCGCCAAAGACTATTTTTCGCAGGAACGTCGAAGGGCGCACGATGATCTTCAAAATCATTCCTGAATTCAGCACGCAAAGTGTAACGGCCATCCATCCCTTCCCGGCGGAGGATGGCACCTATGGGGTAGCTCTGAAGCTGGATTTCAAAGGCACACAGTCTTTGGATTTGGTCACGCGTTTGCGTTCGGGCGAAATGCTCATGACCATGGTCAACGGCGTCCCGGTGGATCATGTGCAGATCAATCGTCCCGTCTCCGACGGGATCTTCACGGTGTGGCGGGGGTTAGCTCCTGAGTTAGTCACCATCTTGGAAGAGAAGTATCCAAAGATCCATGAATCCAGCTCCGCTTCGACGTTCCTGGAAATGACACCTTCCACGCGCAAAGAGAAGATGGAAGCGAAGAAGCGGGCTGAAGCAGCAGCCAAGGAAAATGCTGAGGAAGAGAAACGCCGGGCGCGAGGTGAATTCGATCCTGAAGCGCCCGAAGGCGAAGTGGTGCCGCTCTCCGATTTGCTCAAGAGCACCTCACGCTAAGCGGTCGTCGGCATGGCCTTGTCCTCAATGGGCATCCCGTCCTCGGCAGGCATGGTTTTTGGTGCTTTACCAAAGAGGGTGCGAAGCTCCGCCATTAGCCAGAGGCGGATGCCCCAGCGCAGGAAGCGGAAAGCGGTGAGATCGGGAGTGTAACTCTGGCCGAGGGTCAGGTCCATGCCATTATTCCAGGCGCCATAGGTGCCTTTAGCCAAACGTCTCTTCGCCATGGAATTCAGGCGGCGATTGTAGAGGGCCATGAATTTGGCAAAGAACGTCCCCGCTGGGCCATCGTAGGGCAGGTGGGCGAACTCATACTCGGGGTTGTCATACACGAGGCGCACAGGCCCGACGAAGTAGGTGCCCAAGTCCATGATGAAGGAGATGCGCACCAGCTCGGCATCTCCCAGGTATTCGTATTTGCCCTTGTAGAGAGACTCAAACCACAGGCGGTAGCTGCGCTTGTAGGCCGTCTGAAGGTAGTTCATGGCCTCGGAGATATCTTTGCCCATGAAGGCATTGCCGATCATCTGGGTGACGGCGAAAACCGTGTGCCCACAGTAGTCCAGCCCCTGGCTGTAGAGCGGATCGATGAAGCCTGCGGCATCCCCCACCATGGCCCAGCGGTTTCCCACCATCTGTTCCGTGTGATAGGGCAGGCCCTTGTAATAAAAGGTGTCGTCCTCCACCGGCTCAGCGTTTTCAAACATCAAGCGGCCAATGGGGTGCTGAAGGATATGCGCATGCAGCCTCGCCGTCAGGGAGGGGCCTTCAGGAAGGGTGAAGATACTGCGATCCCAGACGATGCCCACGCTGTAGTCGCCATTAGCCAGTGGGATGAGCCAGACCCACCAGCCGTGGCCCATGAGGTGATTGGTAGCGCTCGCCCGGGAGGCTTTAGCTCGCATCATCAGCTTAGGGTGCTCCGTGCGGCTCTTATGACTGTCGAGAGAATTGACGTTGCGGTAGCGGCACCAGAGGGCGGAGGTGGGGTGCTCGTCCCCGAGCGGACGGTGCAGGCTCAGCTTTTTCGCCAGCACGGCGGCTTTGCCCGAGGCATCGATGATCCAGCGGGCGGTGAAGCTATGGGTTTCCTCTTTGCCCAGATGGACCGTCACGCGGTGATGCTCATCACCCTCCGCCAGGGTGATCTCACGCAGGGTAGCGGGCCGCATTAGATCTGCGCCAGCTTCGCTGGCCAGTTCCAGCACGTGCTCATCCAGTAGGGCGCGATCCAGTTGGAAGGTGGGCAGGCGGCTTTGATACTTCGGCCCGAGTTCCGTGCAGTCTTCCACCTTGTCCTGCGTAGATTTACAGAACCACATGCGCAGGCCATGCTTTTGGTAGTGGTTGGCGCTGAGATAACTTCCCAGGTGCAAGACACGGGTGAGGAAGCAGCCTCCCACCTCAGAGGTGCTCTCGCCGACCTTGCGATTGAATTGCTCCACACGCTCAACCACCAAGACGCGGAGTTGAGGATGGTCACGCTTGAGCAGCAGCGCCGCAGATGCCCCGCTAAAGGCTCCGCCCATGATGATCACATCATAGTCCGCAGGAGGCATCGTGGAGGAAGGTGAGCTGTTCATGTTTTTGACGAATGGGCAGGTCTAGGCAAAAATGGGGATGAAAGAACAGGTGTCAGGTCGGTCCAAGTGGGTTACGGAGGCACATTCCATGCCGTCACATGCCCGCAGAAGAAACCGCTAAAGAGCCTCCACCGCAAGCACCGCCTCGGCGGAATACTGGACTGCATGGTGCATTCTGGACGCGCTTTTTGTTGAAACTCATGCGCTTCTTGCCGGTCCGTCTGTGCCTGCTGCTGAATTCCTTTGTTGTGTGGGTCATTTATCTTCTGGCGCGGCCCCAGCGGCAGGCGGTGCTGGAAAACTTGCAGGGGTTGCGCCCAGATTTCAGTCCATTGCGCAATTGGCTGGCCGGCTACCAAGTGTTCCATCAATTTGCCCTCACCTATCTGGATCGCCTCTGGCACATGCACTTTGGCCGAGAAGTCCGGTGGGACATTGCCGGGCTGGAGCACTTCGAGGAAATGAAAGCCCATCCTGGAGGAGTTCTGGTCTTTACCATTCACAGTGGCAATTACGATATCGGAGCTACTCTGTTCGCCCAAAAATTTGGCCGCACCATGCACATGGTGCGCGCGCCTGAGCAGACCGATGAGCTGCAAGAGTTGCGCAAGGCGGAGCTCAAACGGGCCGAGCAGGAAAACCCCTTTCTCAAAGTGCATTACAACGAGGTGGATAGCCACCTGGGCCTCGAGCTGTGCCGCATCCTCATGGCGGGGGAAGCTGTGGCTGTGCAAGGTGACCGTGTGGTGACGGGCATCTCTCCCATCGAGATGGAGGATGAGGGGGTGACCTTCCTGATCCCCCGTGGCCCCCTGGTTCTCGCCGAGATCTCCCGGGTGCCTTGCTACCCCATCTTTTTGCAAAGGCTGAGCTTTTTGAAGTATCGCATCGTGTGCGGTCCCTGTTTTTACGAGGGTAAGACGAAGGTGCGGGCGGATGACCTGGGGAAAGTGTGGCTGCCCATCATGCATCGGTTTGTCCACGAGCATTGGGACCAGTGGTTCGTCTTCGAAAAGCTAGTGAAGCAAAAGGCCAACACCGACTCCGAAGAGGCTTAATCCGAATCGCATTTCAAGCAGCCTCAACTTTCTTCCTTGGATATTCCCGTCTGATCCGTTGTGATGAGACTATGCGTCGTCTGTCCGCCCTTTTTCTTCTCAGTGCCAGTTGGCTCGCCCTTAGTTCCTCGGTGACGGCGGCGGACCGCTCTCAGATCAAACCTGGGGTACGTAGCGAGATCCATTTTCAGGGTTCCATCCCACAGAACAGCAATGAGCAATACCAGATGCGCCTCTCGGATCTGGAAGCTCCTGCACCCTACGATTTAAGCCAGGAAACCTTCGAGGTCCTGGTGCCCAAAGGCTACAAGGACAACGATCCCCACGGGCTCTTCATCTGGATCAGCCCTGGCGGGAAAGCCTCATTTGGAGCGGAGTGGGAAAAGGTCTTGGCTGATGAGAAACTGATTTTCGTCAGTGCTGTCGATGCTGGTAACAATCGCGAGACCCCGGATCGGATTCGCCTGGCGGTGGATGCCAACCACCACCTGCGGCAGATGTTTCAGATCAATCCAGCTCGCGTATACATCGCCGGGCACTCCGGCGGAGCACGCATCGCGTCGATGATCGGAGTCGCTTATGCCGATATGTTCACGGGGGCGGCATGCTTTATGGGCGTCAATTTCTTCCGAGACACCCAGGGTAAGGAGGGTATGGCCTACCCGCTCCGCTATGTGCCCGCCATGGAAATCGCCGTCATCGCCCAACAGCATAGCCGTTTTGCCCTCGTGACCGGTGATAAGGACTCCAATCTCGACAACACGCTGGCGGTGTATGAGCAGGGGTTTCAGCAACAGGGATTCAAAGGAGCGCGCGTGTTCCAGATCCCGGGGCAAGGTCATGGTTTGCCAGATGATCGGTGGCTGAAAAAGGTGATTCAGTTTTTAGACACGGGTAAATAAAAGGGCGGGTCTGGCCCCTTCTTCCTGAGGGATTGGAGTTGAGAGGGCACGTGGCTGAGTTAAGACTGGCATCCCCGCCATGACCGACCTGTTAAGCCATCCTCTGTGGGAAGCCGATTCTTTGGGCTCTCCACTGCCTGACCACGATTTTGGCGTCAGTGTATCCTTACCGCTTTGGAAGCATGTGGTGGGGTATGAGGAGGGTGATCCCGAGGTGGTCTCCAAGTTTCGCTCCGGTTACCCACGGTTTTGCTGTCCCCCTGCCATCTCGGAGGCTTTTGGCCTGGCGGAACTGGAATTGGCGGCAGAGGGCGAGCGCGCCATCGTTTTTCCGCGCTTGGTTCATGCTCAACGCTGCGTGGAGTTCATCGCACGGGAAGGTTTTTCCGGGCGCGCCTTGGAATGGACGGACGAGAAACATGGTGTGGCCCTCTTTCCCGCTGAGGCCTACCTGAAAGCCCGTCGTTTCTGGCGCTTTTGTGGGGAGGTGGTGAGCACCCGCCAGGCGTGCCACATCCTCGGTCGGACCATCGACGAGCCTACAGTCACCGTAGAGGAAGGGCGTGCAGCCAGTGCCTTGATTCGGCAGCGCTTAGCGGATTTGGCCGGACAGAAGGCCGAAGACGTCTTTCTTTTCCCCTCCGGCATGGCGGCTAATTTCGCGGTTCATCGGATGCTGACCACGCTGTTTCCTGAACGAAAGACCATTCAGCTCGATTTTCCCTATGTGGATGTGCTGAAACTCCAGCAGATGTTTGGCCGCGGAGCTCATTTCTTGCCGCTGGTCGATGAAACTGAGTATGAACAACTGAAGGGGCTATTGGCTGGTGAAAAGATCGCAGGTCTGTTCTGCGAAGCTCCGAGCAACCCCCTGCTGCGCTGTGTAGATCTGCCCCGGCTGCTCAAAATCCGCCACGATGTCCAACCCGAGGTGCCGTTGATCATTGACGATACCGTTTCCACCTCGGTGAATGCCGATGCCTGTCGTGCGGCGGACATCGTCACCAGCAGTCTCACCAAAAGCTTTTCCGGCATTGGGGATGTGTTGGCTGGCAGTGTCATTCTGAATCGGGCATCTCCGCATCATGCCGCTTTCTCAGCTTTTCTGAAAGAGCATGCGGATCACGACCTTTGGCATGCTGATGCCGTTGCCCTCGAGGCGAATTCACGAGACTTTGTTCAACGCGCCCAGACCATGAGCCGCAACGCCGAGGCCTTGGCGGATCATCTGCGTGATCATCCACTTGTCGAGCGTGTGTGGCATGCCAAAACGGATGGCGGTGTGGGCTATGAAACCCTGCGTCGTGAGAATGGGGGCTATGGCTGTCTCTTTTCCTTTTTACTCAAAGATGCCGCCAGAACCAGCGAGCCCTTTTATGACGCGCTGCGCGTGTGCAAAGGCCCAAGTCTAGGCACCAACTTCACCTTGGTCTGCCCTTATACTCTCTTGGCCCACTATGAGGAATTGGACTGGGCCGAAAGCTGCGGGGTCCCACGTTATCTGATCCGCGTTTCCGCTGGCTTGGAGGACATTCAAGACCTTGTAGCTCGGTTTGATGAAGCTTTGGCCTTGGCCGCAAAGGCCGAACTCTGAGCCCATACAAAACGCAGCACCCCGAAAGGTGCTGCGTTGCTTGAGGGATTGGGGTTGTGAGGTGAATGCGGCCTGGGATTATTCCACCGCGATTCGGCGAGGCTTGGCGGCTTCTTTCACCGGAAGGTTCAGTGTCAGCACACCATCCTGAAGGTTGGCGGTGAGCTTGTCTTCATCCACGGGGGTATTGAGTTTCAAGCGGAGCAGATAGCTCTGGGTAGAGATTTCCCGATGTAGGGACTTCCAGCCCTCAGGTGTGGCCGATTGGCGTTCGCCACGGATGCTCAAGACGTTCTCCTCAAGATCAATTTTGACATTGCCTTTGGGAACACCGGGCATCTGGACGCGCACCTCATAGGCCTCGGGGCTGCCTTTCACATCGTAGAGAGGTTTTTGGAGGGTTTCGGTGACGCCTGCGCCTGGAGCGGACTGGGTTTTCTGAGAAGGGGTGCAGCAAGTGGAGTTCATAATGAGCTTTAGAGAAAGGTTGGTTTTGAAAGAGGGGAGGGTGGAGGCGAGTCGGTTAAACCCGCGCTCCAAGAAGGGGGTTATTGGACTTCGATCTGTTTCGGTTTGCGCTGCTCCTGTTTCGGCAAAGTCACGGTGAGAATGCCGTCTTCAAGCTTGGCCGAGATGGCATCGCCTCGGACACCTTCAGGCACAGAAACCGAGCGGCTGAGGCTGAAGGATTCTTCCTTGTCGCCCTCTTTTTCGCGGCGTTCAGCAGAGACGGTCAAGAGGCGGTCATGGACCTCGACTTTCACGTCTTCTTTCTTCACGCCGGGAAGTTCAAAGCGGGCGTAGTAGTTGTCTGTATCCTCATAGACATCCGTGGCCAGACGGCCTGCATTGCCAGGGAGAAACTCGCCGAAGAGCTGGCCCACGGCAGGAAAGCTTGCAAAGGGATGACGCAGCCACTGGTCAAAATCAGCCACGCGGCCGAGATCAAAGGAGGGGGTGTAACGTGTGAGTTTCATAGCTTTAGATGGTTTTAAGTTGGATGAATAGATGTCTCGTTCAGACAGCTCTTTGGAAGTGCATTGAATATGCCAAGAGCGATGTCATGAGTCTAATGTGTTTATAACCAACTGATTACAAGAATAATGAATTTTTATGCACAAGTTTAGAAAGTGAATGAGTGGCACAATTCGAGTCGATCTTTCTCAACCAAAGTGTCAAAAGGGCGCTTTGAATTTAGGCGTAGCCCATCCGCGCATTTGAGATCGAGTCAACGTGCCGCAGTGCCGCTACAAGGGCCGTCGTTGTAAACTGAGGAATTTCTTATTCCTTCTTCACCAACGCGAAGCGATACCACATGGAGCCGCCTTGAGAGTCTGGGATCATGATGGCGAGCTCGTCTTCAACGATGCTGACCTTGATAGGGTCGCGTTTCTCGATGCCATAACCGCCACGGTTGACCGTGACATTGAGGAGTTTGAACTCCGTTTTCAGCGGGTCAATACCATCAACACTCTTGGTCGCGGTGCGATCGACTCCACGGTCTTGACGTGGTTCTTTCCAATTGGGCCGCCAGGACTTTCCATCGACATAGGTGGGTTCTTCCTGTCCCATGTGCCGACCCGGCTTGGCATTCGGACCATTGACCCAGTAGATGCCGTCTTTCTTCACCCGCAGTTCGGATGGGCCATCAATCAGGGATTCGATGACAACCGAATTAAGCGGCGCCGGGGTAGGGCCTTGTCGTGGGATTTCGGGGGAAGATCGAGCTTTTAGAAACTTTACATCGGCTTCAGAGAGCGTGTCTATCGGGATGGTGAAGCTCTGCCCGTCAGCCCGTTTCAAGGTGACATGGCCGTCCTGCACCGAAACGACCTCCGCCGTGATTGAGCGGCCTGCTTGATCGGTGAAAACTCGGGGCTCATCGCCAAGCGCTTGGGCGATGGCCATCAACAGCAGCAAGGGAAAGAGCCTGGAAGCGAGTTTCACAGCCGGGATTAAACCATGAAAATCCCCACCTCTTTCAAGCTTAATTCTGACGTAGGCGTTAAAAATTTCTTGGAAGCTGCCCTGGGCTCATCGGACAAATTGAGGGGCCGATGAGCCTTCCCTTCAATGAGCGGAAGCCTGCTTACGTTTTTCAGCTTTGGCTTTCATGCGGATGTTCAGGAACTCGACGAAGATCGAAAAGGCCATGGCGAAATAGACATAGCCTTTCTGGAAATGGACGTGGAAACCTTCGGCGATGAGGGTGGTGCCAATTAGAAGCAAGAACGAGAGCGCCAGCACCTTCACCGTCGGATGGCGGCTGATGAAGTCGCTGACCGTTCCGGCAAAGATCATCATGAAACCGACGGCGATCATCACTGCGATGATCATGACCATGATGTGGTCCACCATGCCGACGGCGGTGATAACGGAATCTAGAGAGAACACGATATCCAGAATGGCAATCTGAAGCAGGATAGAACTAAGTGCAGCCTTGCCAATACCGCTGGCGTGAACTTCCTCGGCATCGCCTTCTACCTTGTGATGGATTTCTTTGGTGCTCTTCCACAGCAGGAATAGACCGCCGAGGATCAGGATCAGGTCTTTACCCGAGATCTCGTGAGCGAACACCGCAAAGAGCGGTTCTTTGAGCTGCATGACCCAAGTGATGGAGAGCAGCAAAAGAATGCGCGTAACCATGGCAAAGGCCAGACCCAAAAAGCGAGCCCGAGGACGCTCTGCGACGGGGAGCTTATCCACCAGGATGGAAATGAACACGATGTTATCAATCCCCAGCACGATCTCCATCACCGTCAGTGTTAGGAGGGCAATCCAGGCTTCTGGGGTTGCGACCCAGGACATATCGAACACGTTGGCGGCGAGGAGAGGGGAGAGGTCCATAAAGACGGATGGAAACGAGGGGCGGATGCTAGCGTAGGTTATGCCAAGGACAACGATAGGAAGAGGGAGTGGAAAGAAACATGTTTTCTGTAACGACCCTGTTTTGTGGAATCGTGACTCGTGCCGAACTCACTCCTGCTGAAGAGCCTATGCCAACACCTTTTTCACCACATGCCCATGGACATCCGTCAGGCGGTAGTCACGTCCCTGGGTATGAAAGGTCAGGCGTTCATGATCGAATCCCATGAGGTGCAGCAGGGTGGCTTGAACATCATGTACATGCACGGGATCTTCGATGACGTTAAACCCAAGTTCATCCGTGGCACCGATCGTTTGCCCACCCTTCACGCCTCCGCCGGCCATCCAGATGGTAAAGGCTTGAGGATGATGATCGCGGCCTAAAGCACGCCCGAGAGCGGGATTGGTTTCGACCATGGGGGTGCGGCCGAACTCTCCGCCCCACACGACGAGGGTATCCTCCAGGAGTCCTCGTTGTTTGAGGTCTTTGATCAAAGCCGCGCTGGCTTGATCGGTCTCTTGGCTGTTTTTTCGGA
>NZ_FUYE01000003.1:0-106038 GCF_900167535.1 Prosthecobacter debontii | reverse complement strand
GTGCCGCCGACCTGAGTGCCGCCAACCTGAGTGCCGCCAACCTGCGTGCCGCCGACCTGCGTGACGCCAACCTGCGTGACGCCGACCTGCGTGACGCCAAAGCCGACTTCCTAGCAGAGGTTCTCAAGCTTCCTAATGAGCTTGAGTTCCTCCGCGTGGCCCTGGTTGAGGGGCGCGTGGATGGCTCCACCTACTCCGGCGAGTGCGCCTGCCTCGCTGGCACTCTCGCTCATGCGCGCGGTATTGAAAAATACCAAGGCGAGAACATCCCAGCTGCGGTGCCTTTTCAGGCTGCCGCGTCTTCACCACGCGAGCGGTTCTTTCTAGCTATTAGCAAGGGTGACACTCCAGAGACAAATGCCGCTTCCAAGGTCGCTCTGGAGTGGACTGATGAGGCTATCGCCATTCGCGACAACATCATCCGCTTAATGTCACCAGCGGCTAATCATACGGCTGACATTAATCCAGCCTCCTGAGGCGCGCTACGGTCTGGAGTAGCTAACAACTACTCCAGGCAATTCCCATCCACACCGAGCAACAAACTCATGGATTACCTGCCCATCTTCAAACGCCTGCCGAGCTACTTCACGCAGCGGCCCATGTCCGTCAAATATGGCATGTCTCACCAGGTCTATGCCGAGTTGCCCTCACTGAACGCCAGCATCCTGAAGAAGCGCACGCCTCTCGACATGCTGTGGGAGATGCGTTGCCCTGATGATCGGCCACCAAAGGATTGTTTCGACTTAGGAGGTCAACTCCATTGCGCCGTTCTCGAACCGGAACGCTGGCAGAGTGAATTCCATGTCTATGACGGCGACCTACCGACTCAGGCAGAGCGCGCGCGTTGGAGCCAACCCCTCATCTGGATTCCCCCAGATGCGCCCAAGAAGCCCACAAAGGCCCAGCTCAACGCCCCCAAGCCGTCAGCCAAGGCCAAGGAGTCTATCGATTGGTGGCAAGACTTCACCCTGCGAGCAGGAGGCCGGACCATTGTTAGCGAGGAGGAGTATTGCAGAGCCATGGAGTGGCAGCAGTTCCAAGAGAAGACATCAGGGAAGCTACTCCTCACCTCCGCTGAGCATGATCAAGTGATGCAGATGCGCGCGGCCCTGTTTCGTCATCATGAGATCCGTCGTTTGCTCGAAGCTCCTGGTGAAAATGAAGCCGTCGTCGAAGTCTGGGATCCTGAATACGGCGTGATGAAAAAGGCACGCTTCGACCGCCTGCCTAACAAGACTTTCAATGGCAAGGGCGATGCGGTGCCCTCCTTCGTTCTGGATGTCAAAACCACCTCGGCCAATATCGATAGCGACTGGGCCATACGAAATGAGATCCTGAAATGGGGCTATCACATCCAGGCCCGTTATTACCTCGACATCCTCGCCGCCGTCTTGGATGAACCCGCTCGCGATCGGTTTTACATCCCTTTCGTCACCACCAAGGAGCCCTACAAAGCACGGCTTTATGAACTCCACGTGCAGACTCCAGGAGACAACCTCCTGATTGATGCGGGCAATATCCTCTATCAGCGCGGTGAGCACACCGTGGGGCGGCTCCCCATGTTCATTGATGCAGCGCATGAGTTCATTCAGCGCGTTCGGGAGTGCCACGAAGATCCCCTCGGCGCCTGGACGGCCTACGAGCACGAACCCGCGCGCCTCGTCGAGGCCAGCACAAACCGCAACTGATCACCACAACATCATTCAATCTTATGACACACACCAAAGGCGACACAGTTTTTTCACTTCAAGGCGAGGCTGCCACATATATCATGGGACTTAACGGCGGCCATCTTGTTGCACCGTTGTATGAGGATGCCGCGAGCGGCGATTCTTTTGAGGACGATCCTCAAACGTGGAAGCAGGTTTTCACAAAGCCCCCCACCGCTGTATTTGATTCAGAAATCCAGCAATTATTGGAATCAAAGGCACAACTGGAGCGTGATCTCTCGGATATTCGAAAGCAGGTAAAACAAGCTCACAAAGAGGCGAATGAAACGCTGGCGGAACTGTCTAAATATGAGCCGTTGCGTTTTGTTAAGGACTACCTCGATGGGAAGATAACACACTTGGTGGTCGTAGAGGGTTACAGCCAAGATGAAGTTTCGATCCGGCCTATAAGCAGCTACGAGGACAACGATGCGGAGAGAGAATGCCAGGAGGGAAAATGGATGAACCCCATCCGCCTTCTCAGCCTGTATGGTTCGAAAAAGTTGGAATGGCGGATGCATCGGTATGCCCGAGGCTACAGCGAAAGCTCCTGTTTGGCGTTTCCATGCACTTCTGAGGAGCAGGCTATTGAAAAAGCGCACAGCTTGATGGCTGAGATAATTGCCAAGCCCATCCACGACCAACATTTGGAAGGGCGGATCAGAAACGCCTCTCTCATAAACTTCCCAGTTCCCGAAGAATTTATCACCCGACTTAAGGCCTATAAACTGAAGAGTCTCGAAGATCAGGTGAGTAGATGTGAGCAAAGCCTTGCGGAAGCGCGCGCTAAGATGGCCGCTGTGGTGGCAGAGGCTAAAAATGTAGGTCTCAACGCGGGAGGTGCACAGTGAGCGCGGTCATTCACAACACCGACTGTGTTCAGGGCATGGCCGAACACCTAGCCGACGAGTCCGTTGACCTATGTGTCAGCAGCATTCCTTTCGGCGCTCTCTTCATGTATTCCGGCAAGGCGGAGGACATCGGCAACAATGCTGATGGAGTGGACATGCGGGCCAATCAGTTCGGGCTGCACATGCGGTTCTTCATTGAGCAGCTTCGCCGTGTGCTCAAACCCGGCCGTAACGCCTGCATTCACATTCAGCAGCTTCTCCGTTACGTGAACCAGCATGGCTACATGGGCCGTCGTGACTTCCGTGGTGCCGTTGTTGACCTCTTCGCTGCTGGTGGCCTTGAGTGGGTGGGTGAAGTCGTTATTCCCAAAAATCCCCAGGTCATCGCACAACGTCTAAGCCTGCACAGCCTGATGTTCGTCACTGCCAAGACGAACGCCACCAAGTTAGCACCCGCCGTTAACGACTATGTGATGATCTTCCAGAAGCCGGGGGATTGTGAACCACCAGTGAGAGCTATGCGCTGTGCAGAGAAGAACCCTGGTGGCTGGGTATCCTCTGAGGAGTGGATCAAGTGGGCTCATGGCGTGTGGGATGACATCCAAGAAACTGACGTGCTAGACGGCTGGAAATCAGCGCGGGAAAAGGACGAGGAGAAACATGTCTGCCTTGCCTCGGGTTCGCTGGTGCTGACGCGCAACGGGTATGTGCCGATTGAGACGGTTGAGTCTGGCGACATGGTGCTGACTCACATGGGGCGCTGGCGTCGTGTGCTGGAAAAGCGGCACATGGGATTCAAGCCTGTGGTTCAGGTGGAAGCTCAAGGAGTAGCTGAACTGAAATGCACGTCGGATCATCGCTTCTGGACGCGCAATTGCGCGGGACGGGGCGGCAAGGGGCGGGCGGCAGGCTCCATGAATCCATCAGGCCACCGCCGCCGGGCGCGGTCGGCACAGCCGGAATGGATGGAGGCGCACCAAACACTGGGCAGCTATGTCAATCTGCCGCTGCCGCCCGTCGAGGATTCGCCGCTGACAGCAGATGATTGGTGGATCATCGGGCGCTGGCTGGGTGACGGGCATCTGGACTCACGCGAACGGGCGCATATCTCATGCAGCCATGCGGAGGCCGAGGGCTTGCTGACACGTCTAGGCAAGCGGGCCGGGTCGGTGGCGAAGCGGGAGACAGCAACGCAAATTGCGCTCAAGGACCGCCAGGGGCAGCACAGCACACAGTTTACAGCCATGCTGAAGCGCTGTGGGCGTGGTGCAGCCGGAAAGAGGCTGCCAGTTGAGGCGCTATCTTTGGAGCCGGTGAAGGCGGAATCTTTACTTGCCGGGTATCTTTCCGCAGACGGTCATTATGTGGCCAAGCACAAGCGCTGGACGGCCTCCAGTGTTTCGCGCGCGCTGTTGCTGGGCATGGCGATGGTAGCGCAACGGGCACGCGGTGTGGCGGCGAGCGTTTACGCTGGACGGCCTGCCGGAAGCACGGCCATTCAAGGCCGCACGGTGAACACGCGCCAGGATTGGATTTTGGGAATCCCCCCGCGCAATGTTTCCGCAATGATGCTCAATGATGGAGCATGGAAAAAGGTGCGGAAGATCGAAGCCACGGGCGAGGCTGAGGTTTGGGATTTGCAGGTGGAAGGTGACGAGAGCTTTGTGGCTGAAGGCTGCGTTGTTCACAATTGCCCGCTCCAGTTGGAAGTCATCCGCCGCTGTGTGAAGCTCTATACATCTCCAGGTGAAACCGTGCTAGATCCTTTCATGGGCATCGGCAGCACTGCCTATGTCGCCATTGAACAGGGCCGCAACGCGGTCGGCTTTGAACTCAAGGAAAGCTACCACGCCCTCGCTCTGCGCAACCTCGAGAAGCAACAGCGAGAGATGGAAGACGCCGCCGTGAGCGACCTTTTCTCACTCCCAGTTTTGGGAACACTGGACATTGATAACCACAGAATGGTGGAGGGCAGCCTGCCATGAGTGCACGCACCCAACTCACCGACCGCGACCTTGTCGTGAACTTCTCTCCACCCTGGACCTTGGAGGATCACCGCCTGTTCATCCAGACGAAGGCCTTGCCAGAGATGCGGCTCACCTATGACAACGATGGTAACTGGCCACCTCAAGAAAGCTACACCATCACAGCTCCCGCCCGCTTTGCCGGGGTGCTCGGACTGGAAGCTCCAGCTCTGCGCAATCACATGCAGCCACTCTCGGCTTACCTGTTCGACTATCAGCAATGGATCGTGAAGATGGCCGTCGAGGCCAAGCGCTTTGCCATCTGGGCCGATTGTGGGCTGGGCAAGTCACCGATGCAGCTCGAATGGGCTCGCCAAGTCATGCACATCACGGGTGGCAAGGTCCTGATCATGGCACCGCCTGAGGTGTGCCGACAGATGGTCAAAGAAGCCGTGAAGTTCTACCCGGGCGATGCAAGCATGGCTCTCCGACTTCTCGAAAGTCGTGAAGCGCTCGATGCTTGGTGCCAGGAACCAGGATCCGGTCTGGCCATCACCAATTACGAGAAGCTCATCCCAGGCGTGTGCGACTCCATGCGCTATCTCGCTGGCCTTGCCTGCGATGAAAGCTCCATCCTCAAAAGTGGTGGAGGCAAGATCAAATGGAACCTCATCAAGTCCGCCAAGGGCATTGAATACAAGCTCTCCTGCACGGCGACTCCGGCCCCCAATGATGTCATGGAGTATGCCTCCCAGGCGTCCTTCCTTGAGAAGCTTCGCACCGAGGGTGAGATCCTTTGGACGTTCTTCCACCGCAATCCAAAGACACAGCAGTGGATCGTGAAGCCCCATGCAAAGGAAGGCTTCTTCAAGTTCATGGCGAGCTGGTCCATTTACCTGCGCAAGCCATCCGCCTACGGTTTTGCGGATCCTTTCGCTGATGTGCCCGAACCGGAGATCATTGAGGTTAAGCTCAATGCAACCCGGGCACAGAGTGAAGAAGCCCAGAAGTTCCTTCGCAGCTACGACCCTGACAGCTTGATCCCGCAGGATCGGCTTGGAGTCACTGAACGCACGAAGCTCGCACAGATTGCCCGTGGCTTCATCTACGAGAAGCAGGGCAGCAAGACAGTCTCCCGCTACATCTATTCGCTCAAGCCTTTTCAAGTAGAGCAGCTCATCGAAGGCGCATTGAAGGATGGCGAGCAGTGCCTCGTGTGGACGACCTTTGACGAGGAAGCCCACATCATATCCAGCTTGCTGCCTCCAGGTGCTCCTGTGGCCATCTTGACCGGAGCAACGAAAGAGAGCGAGCGAGTCAGGATCCTCGAAGCCTTCGCGGCTGGAGAGATTCGCTGCCTCATCTCAAAAGCTCAGATGCTCGGCTACGGCATGAACTTCCAGTTCTGCACAAGGATGATCTTCAGCGGCTTTGATGACAGCTTCGAGCGCTTCTATCAAGCCGTCCGGCGCTGCTATCGCTACGGCAGCCGTGCTCAGCTCAAGGTCTATGTGCCTTATGTCCCAGGTCTGGAGAATCACATCTGGGAAAACGTGCTCAGGAAAAAGGGCCAATGGGAGGCCGACACCGCACAGCAGGAAGCCAACTACCGCACGGCCCTGGACTCATCACTCGACAGGAGGAAAGCAGCATGATCACCGTCGGTTCCCTTGTTACTCCCCGTGTGCCCATCAAGGCACATTACTCGGAAGGCCCTATCCCTGGAGATGAGCCAGATGAGTTCCACCACTCCCGCTCCATCACCCCAGGCGAACGCTTCGAGGTTATCGCATTGGGCTACGACATAGCCGTCATCATGCCCATCATCGGCGGGGAAGACCTCACCATCTCATGCTCCGACCTGGAGCCCTGGATTCAATAACCCTTCCTCATTCACCCCCACTCTCGCATGAAAACAACACACACTTGGACCACACTCACACCTGATACTGCCGTCGTATCACTCAACTTCTCAATCTTGCCTGCCGTTCATGGCAAGCGCCGAGACACCCTTGTTATCAGTATCAGTCAGGCACTAGCTCAAGAGCTAGGCTGGTCGCGTGGCACAGGCCTGGAGATGCGAGCAAGCAACGACGGCCTGACTTATCAACTGTCACCATCCAAGAATCCTGCGGGCAATCAATCCCGCGCTCTCCAGGAGCATCAAGGGCGTTTCCAATGGCGCATCCCCTGCACGGGTGAGGTGGCCAAGCACTGGAACTTCGAGTTCACCTCAGCCCATCCCCTTCAGGTAAAGGAGATCCAATCCGGCACTCTCATCTTCGGATTCTCCGAAGAACCCACGACTCAGGAGTGAGCCATTTGGAACAAATATCAATTGTGTGTGATGAACGAAACCACAGTTTACATCGGCATAGACAACGGCATCAGCGGCGGGATTGCTGCCATCTCGATCACTCCTGGCACTGGGATCATCGCCCGCACGGCCATGGCCACGCAAAAGACCAGGAAGGGCAACGAGATTGATGTCCGTGGAGTTTGGCGGTTTCTTCAAGACGAGCTCCAGGTTTCCAACAACGTTGACAAGATCGTCATCATTATTGAAGAGCCAGGGGGAAGCAAATCTGCCAGTGCCGCTGCCTCAATGGCGGCTTCTTTCGCTGCTCTTCGAGCTATGTGCGAACTGAAGGGCGTCCGCCACATTCGAATCACACCACAGCGCTGGCAGAAAAACCTGCTGAAGTGCGGCAAAGGAGAGAACAAAGCGGCTGCCCTCACCATGGCCCGTGCCCTTTGGCCGGATGAAACCTGGCTCGAATCCCCGCGCTGCCGCACTCCTCATGACGGCATCATCGACGCGGCACTGATCGCTGAATATGGCCGCAGACAGCGGCTCTGAATTTCATAGGCGCGCGCGGTCCGGGCTACGAGCGCGCCTCCATTTGACACCAGCCTGCATCTGAACATCCACTCCATGAAAGTATACGACAAGGCTCCTCAAGAGGTTCACGACCGCTGTGCGCAGTTGATCGAATCCTACTATCCTGATCTCGCAAAAGCTGAGCTCACGCTCGACATCCTTTTCGCGGTCAATGAGAACGGTGATGCCGTCTCCCACGGCGGGTATCCCGCTTTAGCAATGGTCCGAATTGTTAATCTCAAGGACCGAGTCAAAGGGCTCGCTGATGCTGAGATTACCATTGATCAGAAGGCGTATGAAGACATGACCGATGAGCAGAAGGATGCTTTGCTAGATCACGAACTTCACCATCTGATTGTCCTTAGGGATGACGATGGATTCATCAAAACCGACGATGTCGGCAGGCCTAAGCTGAAGATCAAAAAGCACGATTACCAGATGGGCTGGTTCCGTGAAGTGGCGGTCCGCCATGGGCGCAACTCCCCTGAAGTGTATCAGGCTCGGATCCTTTGGGAGCGAGATGGTCAAGCCTTCTTTCCAATGTTGCTCGGCAATCAAGACGCTGCCTGACCGCCATGAACCCCATCCTCGAAACATTGGCAGGGCCATCCGGTCAGTTTGCCTACCAGATCAAGCCCGCCGAGATGCTGGCCACCGCTCTGGAAACACACCGTGGTGCCCTCAATGCTTCGGGGATGGGTATCGGCAAGACTCACATGAGCCTTGCCGCCGTTCTCCTCACCCAGCGGCAGCCCGCCATCATTTGCCCCAAGCCCTGCGTCGCAGGCTGGCAGCGCGCCGTTGCCCACTTCGGAGTCAAACCGATCTTCATCGGCGGATATGAAGAAGTGAAGCGCGGCTCTCGCCACTTCAACCGCACCGGCTGGCATCTTCCAGAAGGCGCCACAATCATCTTTGATGAAGCCCATCACTGCAAAGGCGGTGAGGATACCGAGAACGGCCGCATGCTCGGCTCCGCATGGCAGGCGGGTTATCCCATCCTCATGCTCTCCGCCACCATTGCCGAGAACCCCGCTGAAATGTGGAGCTCCGGTCAGGTCCTTGGTCTCCATGATGGCAGTCCCGAAGGATTCAAGGCATGGCTCGTCAACATGGGTTGCGAATGGAGCATCGACCGTGAGCGTTGGCAGTTTCCCGCCCGCCACCGTCCACGCCTCAAAGAGATCCAAGCCCACATCTTTGAGGGTTCGCCACCGCGCGGCATCCGCATCACCCCCGAGGCCTTAGGCGATGCCTTCCCTCCCACCGACATCCGCTGCGTCGCCGTCGATCTCCCCGACGAGATTCGCGACAGGATCAACAAGGCTTGGAAGGATTGCCATGACCTCGAACAACGCCTTCGAAAACAGGGCGCGCCATCATGGAAGATCGTTCAGCTCAAGCGCAACACCTGGGCCCAGGCCTATGAGCTGAGCCAGACCGCCAAGGCTCCCTACCTCATCGAGAAAGCCCGCGCCGGAGTCGATGCCGGATACTCCGTCCCCATCTTCTGCAACTACACCGACACGCGAAAGGAAATCATGGCCGGCCTCCACACCCGCTGTGGCATCTTCGGTGGCCAGAAACCTCTGGAGCGCGAGAAGCATCGCCTCGACTTCCAGCAGGACCGCCAGCGCATCATCGTCTGCCAGATCCAGAGCGGCGGCACCGGCCTCGATCTCCACGATGTTGAAAGCGATTTCGAGCGCTTCGCCTTCATCCTTCCTTGTCCCAAGTGGATGCTCATTGAGCAGGCCAGCGGTCGCGTCAGAAGGGCAGGGGGCGGCCCCTCCCAGCAGCGCATCATCTACGCCGCAGGCACCATCGAAAGCACCATGTGCAAACGCCACGCCGAGCGCCTCGCCAACCTCAAAGCCCTCGTCGGAGAGGGCATGGAGATCACCGATGACTAGCCTACTTTTCTCTCTCCCCGCGCCTTCACGCAACGGTCCTTCTGGTAAGACCTGCCAGACCTGCAAACACCTGCGGTTTCACCATCAGACCAGGCGCATCAAATACTGCGCCAAGAAGATCAGCTCTCACACCCACAACGGCATGGCTTTGACCAAGTCTCGAATGCCCGCCTGCCATCATTACGAGGAATCTAAGGCGGTGTAAGGCGGTGATGAATCGTCGCAGATTTCTCAAATATTCCTTTCGATGAAGACCTCTCCCTACATCCCCTTTTACCCCGCTGATTTCCTGGTCGGCACCATGTTCATGACCGCTGAAGAAGTCGGCGCTTACATGCGTCTGCTTTGCTTCCAATGGCAGCAAGGAGGCTTACCTCAAGAGGAAGATAAGCTGGCGCGCATCTCCGGCATTCCGACGAAAAAGCTGAGCGCCGTGCTGGCCAAATTCGATTTGCATGAAGACGGAACGCTGAAAAACGGGCGCATGGAACAAGAGCGTCTGAAGGTCGAAGCAACACGCGAAACCAAAAGCAAAAACGGCGCGAAAGGTGGCCGTCCGCTTAAGCAAAGAGAAAGCGATTCGAAAGCTACCGAAAACCTACCGCTTTCCGACAGCTTAGCTAACCAAAAGCAATCAGAAACAGAAACAGAAACAGAATCAAAACCAAATACCCCCCCTAACCCCCAAGGGGGAATGGATTCAGGAGATCGTCTTTTTGCAGATAACCCTTCCCCCCAACCTGTCCGACATTCCAAAACTTGGAATCCCACCGAACAGCAAATCCAAGTTGCCGCATGGTTCAATCGCAGGCCTAGCACCGTCTGGAGCGAGAAGGAGCAGAAAGCCTGGAGAGCGCTCAAGCTCGAAGACGAAGACCTGGAGATCCTGAGCTGGTTCTACGCCGAGAGCAGCTACCCCTACCTCCGCAAAGACCTCCTCACCCTGCTCAACAACTGGCGGGGTGAAGTGGACCGCGCACGCAACTACAATCCTGAGGAGGGCAGGCGATGATCGCAGCCCAAGCCAACCCCTACGGCCGTAAACGCCATGAAGCACCGGGAGCCGAAGAACTGCTGGAACTCATTCAGCAGCCACTCCCGAGTAGCGAGGAAGCCGAGACAGGCGTCATCTCATCGTGGATGTGGATGCCGCATCTCCTGGAGGATGGCGGCGTGCAGCCCGCAGCCTTCCATCACGAGTCGCGTCGCATCATCGCCAGTGAACTGATGTCCCTGCATGTCATGGGGAATCTCCCCGTGCATGACGGTCAATTCGATGCTGCCCTCTTCACCCATCATCTCCGCAACCGTGGCCTTTTGGACAAAGCAGGCGGCCCCAGTGCTATTACCGAACTCGCCACCTCAATGCCCGTCCCTGGGCATTATATCCAATACCGGAAGATCCTCACCGAGTGTTTTCAAAGAAGACAGATCATCCATCGCCTCCTGCTATCGGTTGAGAAGCTGCAAACCCTCGGTCGCACCGGTGAAGATTTGCCAGCCGTTGTGTCAGAAATCCATACCGGTCTTTCTGACATCGAGACCGATGACGACAGCGCCGATCTTCCCTGCCGCACCATTCAGTCCATCATCACCACCGTGGTGGAAAAGGCCGAGCATCGCGCCAACAATCCCGGTGTGCTCCCCGGAGTCTCCACCGGCATCACACGCCTGGATGAACTCACGGGCGGACTCCAGAGAGGCCGTCTATGGGCCGTGCTGGCGGAGAGTAGCGAGGGCAAAAGCTCCCTCTGTCGCCAGATCGTCGAAGAAGCCTGCAAGCAAGGCCACGCAGGCGTCATCTACACCTATGAAATGATGGATGACGAAGAAGCCGGGCGCATGATTTGCTCCCAAGGCGTCGTCTCCAGCAACACGATGAAGACCGGCCACTTCACCCGTGCCGAACTGCAAGGCTTTCAACAAGCCTGTCAGGACATCCAGCGTTGGAACATCGCCATCGTCGATGTCGCCGGTCGTCCCATCGAAGACATCCACCGCGACATCCAGCGCCGTAAACGTCGCCTCAAAGCAGGGCAGGAACTCATCGTCATGATTGATTACATCCAGCTCGCCCTCACCCGCAAAGAATGCAACAGCCGTCAGCGCGAGATCGCCCACATTACCGGCAGCACCAAACAAATCGCCAAACGCGCAGGCTGCACCATCCTCATGCCCAGCCAGGTGAACAAAGACGGCGAAGCGCGCGAGGCCATGGACATCGAGCAAGACGCCGACATCGAGATCAAGATCATCAAACCGGAGAAGCCCAAGTCGTCAAAGAAGCAGCCTTGGAAGAAAGGCGCGGATGACGAAGAAGATGATCCCATCGCTAAGTCCAAGCGCCTCCTCAAACTCGCCAAAAACCGCGACGGCCCCAAAGGCGACTGTGTCCCCGTCCGCATGGTCGGCCCCCATTTCCGCTTTGCCGAGTTTCAGCCTGAACAACAAGAGCTTTTATGACGAATGATTTTATGGAGCGACTTCTCGATGCGCCTGAGATGCAGTGTGATTGCCATCGGCACAAAGGTCGCATATGCATGATATGCCACGCCCGCATGAATAGCGGGAAAGTTAGCCTCGGCGCATTCTTTACAGACAAGCGATGGGAGGAATTGACGCAGGCGGCATTCACGAAACCATCCCCTGATAATCATCCAGAGTGAGAGCCTCTGGTTTCTTCAGCATCGCCGAGTAGTGGTATTCCGCCACGATCAACGTCACACGCAGACGCTGAGCCGCTTCATAGAGGGAGCCCGTCTTCGTCGCCCACACCGCGCCGAAGTGCTTTCTCAGCTCATGTGCAGCTTTCACGCGATCTGGGATGAACTGTCGCAGCCACTCATTATGATCCCGGTAGATCAGGTCATACCGCTCTGTCTTCGACTTCGCTGGAATCAGATAACCCTTCCGCTTCTTGAAATAGGCCGCCAACTCCGGTGGCACCGCCACCACGCCTTCAGAGCGCTTCGGCATCGCTTCACCCTCACGTTTGATGATACGCATCTCCATGCCGCCCTCTTTCGTCTCGCTTAGCCAGTGATCTTGAGCCCGATCAATCTCACTATCTCGCAACCCCATCAGCCGCACCATCAGATGGATGGCCCAGAGACGAACGTCCTTCAGTTTCAGTGCAGGCAGCGCCTGATCCATCTCTTTGATCGCCTTCTGAGGAATCGGCTTGTCTGAGTAGCGATGACTCTCTTCCTCCAGATAAGGCACATTCAGGAAACCCTCCAGAGCCTCCGGCATTACAAAGCCAGCCTCTTTATAATCCAACAGACGTTGCTTGGAGAACAGCGATCGAGCAAACCGGAGTTGAGAATTCGCCGTCGTATTGCCAGACGTCAGTCGCTTTGTTTCCGCCCGCTTTAGTCCCTGCATCTTCGCCTGGTATGAGCGCGCCAGTTCCGCCGTCAGCACATCCAGGCGCTGCTTCTCCGCCTTCTCCTTATCATAGCCATACACCGTCTGCAGCAGCAGCAGCACCGCATTGCTGTAGCTATTTTGAGTCTTCTCCCTCACGGCCAGGTGCGAGGCCTTCCCAAACTCAATGATCTCCTGGATTGTCGGCACGCCCTTGCGCGACTTCGTCGCCGCGCGATCCGGCCTACCATCCAGCACCTCCGCAATCCTCAGCTTCGCCCGATCCTTCGCCAGTTTAAGGTCGGAGGTATCACAGCTTTGAGCCACCCGCTTCCCATTCTTCTGGACCCGCACCCACCACGGCGAATTTTCATCCCCACGTTTGAAGAGAAGATACGAGCGACCCCGAAAAATCACGGTCGGAGGCTGCTTAGACTCGGATTTTGTAGCCGCTTTTGTAGCCATTTTCTTTTGCCGAACCTTGCCGGATTATGCCTTTTTTTGCAAACCGTTTTCAGCGCGACAAAAACGCGGGCAGTGTGGAACACTTGAAGTGGTAATGTGGAACCTCTTATTTTCTGAGATTCAAGCTGGAGCCGAGTGTCGGATTTGAACCGACGACCTGATGATTACAAATCAACTGCTCTACCACTGAGCTAACCCGGCTAGTCACCCGTGTTACGGGGTACGGAGTTTAATGGCTGGATGCTTTTCAGCAACCGATTTTCGAATTGCTTTTGCAATTGGTTCTTCACGTGACAGACGCAAAAGCCTGATCTATGGGCAAAAAGCATGCGCATTCTTTGGGTTAAAACGGGTCCACTCCATCCCCTGGACACAGGGGGCAAGAGGCGCACCCATGCGATGCTGACACAGATCAGTCGGGAGCATGAGGTGACTTACCTTTCGCTACTGCCTGAGGGCATGGAGGTATCGACCGAGGAAAAAGCCGATCCTTATGCCCGGCATAAAATCTGGGTTCCCACGGAGGTGCCCTCCCGCACATCGCTCAAATTTTGGACGAGGCTGATTCAGAACACTTTTTTTAGCAGCCTGCCTTATGCGCTTCAGCGCTATCAAGAGCCAAGGATGCAGACTGAGCTTCAGCGGCTGGCCGCGGAGTCGGCTTTTGATCTGGTCATCTGCGATTTCCTTTTCCCTGCACCTGCGTTCCTCGGGGTGAAGTTTGCCTGCCCGGTGGTGCTCTTTCAGCATAACATTGAGGCCTTGATCTGGAAACGTTTGGCTGAGTCGGCGCCGTCGATGATGCGGCGGCAATTCCTAAACATGCAGTATCAGCGCATGCATCGTTGGGAGGACAAGCTGTCTCGTCTCTTTGATGGTGTTATCACGGTGTCACCAGATGATTCACGATTGGCCCGCGAGCTGTATGGTTTGACCAATGTGTTGGGGGATGTGCCCACGGGGGTGGATGTGCAGTTTTTCAAGCCTGCTTCTTCACCGCCCCCGCCTTTTACCATCGGCTTCTTGGGTTCCATGGATTGGATGCCCAACATTGATGCCTGTCAGTATTTTCTGGATGAAATCATGCCGTTGGTGCATGCCCAGCTTCCTGGGGTGGTGCTGAAAATCATTGGCCGCAATCCACCGGCGCACTTGAAGGCTCGGGCCAGTGATAAAGTCATCGTCACTGGCACGGTGGATGATGTGAGACCGCATGTGCATAGCTGTCATGCCATCGTGGTGCCTCTCCGTGCAGGTGGAGGCACGCGCATCAAAATCTATGAAGCCATGGCCATGGGGGTGCCAGTGATCTCCACCACCATTGGGGCTGAAGGGCTACCCATCGTCCATGAGTCAGACATCCTCCTGGCTGATGATGCGTCTGCTTTTGCGCAAGCCATTGTGCGGTTGGTGGAGGATCCGGCTTTGGCCGACAAGCTGGCTAAAAAGGCTCGTTCCAACGTGGAGAATCATTATTCCTGGACGGCTGCCACGCGCACTTTTATGGACCTTTGTGCGGCCTGCCCGCCTCGCTCGAATTGATCTCTTTTATGGCTGCTGAAACTCAACGCACGCTCGAACGTCTGCGCCACCATTACGAAGTGGAGAAGGAACTGGCTGGGCGCTTGCGCAAATCGACCCGTGAGGAACGTGTCAGCTTGTTCGCCACGCTCTATGGAGAGCTCTTTGAGCGGGTGCCGGATCACCCTCGCCTGACGCGTCGTGTGACTCCTGAGGATAGTCGTCGCAAGGTGGCTGCGCAGATGCGGATTCTGGCACCGTTTTTGAAGGCTGATAGCGTCCTGCTGGAGTTCGCGCCAGGCGATGGACGCTTGGCGGCTGCGGCAGCGGCCAAGGTGAAAAAGGTCATCGGGGTGGATATCTCCGATCAGCGTGAATCCGCAGACGAGTCCCCCGCGAATCTTGAACTCGTGGTTTACGATGGCTACAATCTCGATGTCCCGGATCGGTCTGTGGATGTTTGTTTCAGCTATCAGTTTCTGGAGCACTTGCATCCAGACGATATTTCCCCTCACTTTGAGACAGCGCGGCGCGTCTTGAAGTCTGGTGGAGTGTATGTTTTTGACACGCCTCATCGCTACACGGGGCCACATGATATCTCGGCGTTTTTTACCGACGAACTGGAGTGTTTTCACTTTCAGGAATGGACGCATCGGGAAATGAGAAAGCTGCTGAAGAAGCACGGCTTTTCCACCACGTGGGTGTTTCGCTTCGGTAAACCTCAGCGTGGGTTCCTGATGAATGCTCTCGTGGATGGTTTGGAACTTCTGATGAGTCCCGTGCCACACAAGATACGTCGGCGTTTGTGCTATCGTTTGTTACCGGCGGTCACCTTAGCGGCAGTGGCGGACTAAATCATGAATGCATCTTCCGAGGTTCGTGTCCTGCACGTGTTGGATTCTCTGGCTCCAGGTGGACTGGAGAATGGGGTGGTGAATGTGGCCCGTCGCTTGCATGGAGACGGCTTCAAGATTGAAGCGGCTTGTTTGCGCTTTCGGGGAGATTTTGCCGAACGGATGCCAGAGCCCGATAAAGTCGTTGTGATGGGTAAAACCACGGGCTTTTCATTGAAAGCCGTGCTGGCGCTGCGCAAACACATGCTGGCCACGGGGGCCGACGTTTTACATTCGCACAATCTAGGCACGCTCATCTATGCGGTGCTTGCGACCCTGGGGGGGCGGACGCATCCGATCGTTCATGGCGAGCATGGGCAGGTGCAGAAGCAAGACCTGACCCCTAAACGGCTGGCTCAACGCCGTTGGCTGTTTAAGCTCTGTCAGAGCGTGCATGTCGTCAGTGGCGGCTTGAAAGTGCACCTTCAGGAGCTTGGCTTTGATCCTCAAGACAAGATCGTCGTGACCCCGAATGGAGTGGACAGTCAGCGTTTTTCTCCTGCGGAAGATAAGGCGATGGCGAAGCAAGCGTTAGGCCTGCCTGGAGATGCGGTGGTGGTAGGCATCGTGGGGCGTCTCGTGGCCTTGAAGCGGCATGAGATGCTCTTTACGGCTTTCGAAAAATTGGCACCCAAGTGGCCGAAGTTGCGTCTTTTGGTGGTCGGAGATGGAGGTGCGGATCGCGAGCGTTTGATTGAGGCGATGAAGCAGCATCCCTTTGTGGATCGATTGATCTGGGCAGGGCATCAAAACGATTTGGCCAAGTATTATCGGGCCATGGATCTGCTGGCGGCCCCTTCGGAAATCGAAGGTTTATCCAATGCAGTTCTTGAAGGCATGGCCTGCGCCGTCCCTGTGCTGGCCCACTCAGCCTGTGGCAATGCCGAGGTGATCGAAAATGGCCTAACTGGATTTTTGGCAGACATTCAGGATGCAGACATGCTGGCGGATTGCATTGAGGCACCGCTCAAAGATCCTTCACTGCTAGCGCGCTGCGGAGCTGGAGCGCGGGAGACTGTGCTGAAACGTTATTCCATGGAGGCGATGGCCGATTGTTATCGGAAACTGTATCGCGACGCCGCTGCCTAACCTTGAGGTCATGTCATGTGGAATATTTGAATCAGCGAATGGACGATGGATCGCGTCTTTTCGCGATCTTCAAGTTCCCGCTGTCCTGGGGCATCTTGCGGCCGCATTTGGAGCAAATGGAAGGGCTTAAGGTGACAGGCTTTGTCACCGATGGTGTGACGGAAGGTTGGCTGGACTTCGAATACTTCGGCCAGCGTTTTAGCATCAACGACCCGCTCGGTGAGTTCTACGTTTTTGCGGAAGATGGCGAGTGTCCGGCATTCATCCTGGGAGAGTTGATGAAGCATTTCAGGAAGCTGAGTCCAAGCGCCTGATTCGACGCCCTTCCCACGCGCCGATTCCCGTGATGATCAGTCCCAGAAGGCTGACAAACCATCCTAGGGTTGTGGCTCCAGGGCGGAGAACACTGTGGGCGGGATTCTTGGGATCATAGAAGACCGTCACCGTCTTGGTGGGCTGCCAAGCAGCATAGGTCGGTGAGGTCTGATACTCGTCATGCACCTTGTCGCGATCCTTTCCTGAGAGTGGCAGGGAATCGGAGGAATGAGAAAATGTGCGGCCCTCATATCGCTGACCATTGGCGTCGTAGCGATAGGTGATCGCAATCGAATACACGAGGCTCTTTCCTTGGGGCTGCTCGACGACACGAGCACTCAAAACGATCCCCTGAGTCGTTGGCCATCGAGCAGATGCTAAAGCGGGGGCGAGCAGTAAGACCCCGAGACCTAGGATCAAGAAGCCGCCTGAGAGCAGGGCAATAAAAAGCCACTTGGGCAGCGCTCGGTTTCTGGGAGCGTCAGGGGGCATCAGATTTGGGGGTGTCTTGCTCTTTTTCCCATCGCGTTAGAGCTTGTTCGACAGCCTTTAAAAAAGCATTGCCACGATGCTCGTCTTGGCCTGTTCTGAGATAGATCATCGTTCCGGTTAACCAAGAACTGGCGAGTCCGATGAGCAGCATGATGGCCAATAGAATCCAACTTCCATAATAAGATTCCCATGATCCGATGGGGCGTCCTAAAGTATGATTCATCGCATGGTCAAAGGGTGACGAGAGCGGCGCCCATTTGCTGGAATAGGTGAGGTCGATTTGAATCCCAACCAAGGTTAGCAGAGCGACGAGACATAGGGAGCGTCGTGGGAAAAAGAGAGCAAAGAAGGATGCTCCACAGAGCAGGGAAACCCCGATGACCCAAAGGCTGAAAAGAGGTAGGATGAGGTTCTCGGTCACAAGCGCCCGCCCTATGAGGTGAATGATTGCTGCTACAATGAGGAACGATACACCGAGGAATCTCATAATGAGGGTGAAGGACTCATGGAGCGAATGGCGCTAAGCCACAAACTTCCCGGGATTGAGGATGCCGTGGGGGTCCAGAGCTTTCTTCAGGCGGGAATGAACGTCACGGCTGCCAGCGGTGATGGCTTCAGGGAACCAGCGGCCTTTGGCGATGCCAACGCCGTGCTCACCAGTGATGGCTCCATCCCAGGCGATGATTTGGCGGAACAGTTTATCCAGGGCATCTTCGGCGCGGGCGCGCTGTTCGGGATCATCCATGCTTGGCACCATGATGTTGACGTGAATGTTGCCATCTCCGGCATGGCCGAAGCTGGCGATCGGGAAGCCACATTCGTTTTGCAGAGCTTCGGCAAATTCCACCAGATCGACCAAGCGGCTGCGTGGCACGACGATGTCTTCGTTCAGCTTGATCAGTCCAGTATTCCTCAGGCTGTAGCTGAACTCGCGGCGCAGTTTCCAGAAGCGTTCACAGGCCTCTTCACCCAGAGCTTCTTCCAGGGACAGACAACCCAGTTCACGCACGAGTTTGGCCAGTGTCAGCAGTTCACCTTTGACGGAATCCTCCTGACCGTCGATCTCCACCAGCAGGTGAGCGTCGCCTGTGGGGGTGACGGATTCGCCGAGGTATTCACGAGCGGCGCGCAGGGTGAATTTATCGGCGATCTCCAGAGCGCTGGGCAGGAAGCCGGCATTCAGAATGCGCTGCACGGCATTGGCGGCTTCAGCAAAGGTAGTGAATCCAGCCGAGAGCATGGCACGCATGGGTGGATGGGGAATCAGGCGCAAAGTGGCTTGAGTCACGACGCCGAGCAGTCCTTCACTCCCGACCATGATGCCGACAAGATCAAAGCCAGTTTTGTTTTTGTGACAGCGCCCTCCGGCTTTGACGATTGTTCCATCGGCTAACACGGCTTCCAGGCCTAACACATAATGCCGAGTGACGCCATATTTGAGGCAACGTGGTCCACCTGCATTGGTGGCGATGTTGCCGCCCAGGCTGCATTCTTTCAGGCTGGCGGGGTCAGGGGGATAAAACCAACCGAGTTCGCGCACGGCAGCTTGCAGGTCTCCCGTGATGACCCCGGGCTGCACCACGGCCACCCCATCGGCGATGTTGATCTCCACAATCTTGTTCATCCGTGCGAGCGAAAGCGCAATGCCCCCGCGCAGAGGCACGGCGCCGCCGACATAACCCACACGTGAGCCTTGGGGGGTCACAGGGATCTGGTGTTCATTGGCATAACGCAGGACTTTCGAGACATCCTCGGTGGACTCGGCATGCACCACCACCTCGGGCGAATTGGAGGCAAACCATTTGTCGGTGCTATGCGTTGCCAGATCTTCCGTAGTGACGGAGACACAGGAACTACCAATGAGGGAAATGAGATCGTCTGCCAGGGAGGCCATCCGACACGCTAGACGGCTTCGACGGCAGGCACAAGATTTTGCAGTGTGCGTTGATTGTTGTCAGGGCCTCATGCGTGAATCCAGAAGGCAGACTCGGCGAACTGGCTGCCAAGCCACCAGTTTGTTGTGCTGGTGCTATAACGGAAATTTCGAGCCCCAGCCTGGCTTTGCAGGGGGTGAGTGACGTTCCCTTCAGTATTGCGCTTAGCTCTCTGTACATCAGTCTCAGGCACGACTGCGACGATGTGTCCGCTGCGGCCTTCCTGCACTCTGCGGGCCACAATCAGCCCTACGGCCCCCAGATTCGCCGCTTCCTGGAGTTTAGTCAGCGTGCCGGTTTGACGCCAGCCGAACAGCGGGCCAAAATCACGTAGCCAGCGGAACAGGTCGTTGGCCCGCACTTCATCAACGGTTTTACCATAAGCTGGCTCTACGGTTTCTCCTTTGGCAAGCCGGATCAGAGCGGGACCTGTCCACCAGACCCGCGGAAGGTAAACACCAGCACGGCCGCAGTAATCATGAGCATAGATGTTGCAGAACGTCAGTCCGTCACGCGGCCAGTAGCGTTTGTGGGCGGAGTTTTCGGAATTAAGCCAGGTGATGATGTTGGCGAGTTCCGAACAGCGTTTTTGCGCCGTATCGCCCGCGCGGACGGGCATGTTTTTCTCGTTCAAGGAATACGCTCCGGCAATGTTTACACGGGCGATGACAGTCCCTTGTTTGGGTGTCAGGTGAGCTGCAATAACGCCTGTTTTAGGTTCTTCTGAAGCGGGCTGAAGAACCTCGATTTCAAGAGACGGAGCAGACTTCAGATATTTCGGAGAAGCGAAACCTCGGATATAGGCTCCGTTCAGACTTGTCTCGATCTCCCAAAAGTCTGCGCTTTTTTTACCACCCAGATGCTTCACGACATGGCTGCCAGGAAGCTTTACGACGATGTTGGATTCCGGTTTGAGCTGGGGGATTTCTGGTGTGCGCCGGACGTTCAAACTGGAACCGGCACTGACATCCACCTGATATAGATTTCCTGATGGCTCCACCGACGTGGGCGGTGGGAGAATCACGTGGGGCGATGGCGCGGGAACTGGATTGGCTGGAGAAGGTGCGGGAATGTTTTTGGCGATGGTCAGGTATTCGTGGATGTATTCACCATAATACCGTTTTTCCTCTTTGTTGTAGTGGCCCTGCCGGAAGCCCTTTGCTAGATCCGATTTTCCCCGGTTGTAGGCGATGCAAACGTGAACTTTTTCTGTGTCGGTAAGCACCGTTTTAGACTGCCAACCCTGGCGCTTCAGTGCTTCTTTGAGTTCTTTGATCACATGAGCCCGGCATTCGGCGAAACTGGTCCATTTTCTTTGAAGGAACCATTGAGGGTCTTTTTTGAAGAACTGGATGTCATACTGAAAAATTCCAAAGCCGTGGCAGAACTTGCTGGGATACTTTTTTGCGATGTTGGCAAATTCTTTCCTAACACTACCCACATCGACAAGAGCCTGGCGGGCGACCTGAAACATCTGTGTTCCGCCAGTCCATGACTCCAGATCCTTCCGCGTTTTGGGAAACGCGCTACGCCCCGGCGCATCAATCGTGTCTCCGGTGCAAAGTTTGAAAATTTCGTCATGCGAATGACTTTCCCGGATACCTGCCCAGATGTAACCCGTTTCCTGATAGGCAATGGCACAAAGTTGATCCGCTGAAAAAGGAGTATCCTTAACAGATTCGGTTAACTCCTTGTAAAAAGTCTGCTTGAACCATTGGATTGCTTTGATCGTGCTCATGACAAGATGACTTGCTCGTTTACTTACGTTTTAAAAAAAGATACTTATTAATAATAATATTACATGGCGTTGGAAGACAATGTCAATTATTGATAAGATCAAAACTTAATTACCATAATCTATACGTCATTGCGTTCACATATTCTTGAAGGCCGTTATTGACTCTCATTCCTTGAATCTCTGTCGGCCCTCTACGTTAATGATCGATGCTTGTTTCTGGCGTCCCACACCGCACCATCTGGCTTCATGAGGAGGCTGTCCGCATCATTGATCAGCGTAGGCTTCCGTGGACCTTCGAGCTTTTGGATTTGCGGACGGTGGCAGAGGTCGCCGAGGCGATCCGCGACATGGCCGTGCGGGGCGCGGGTTTGATCGGAGCCACGGCGGGGTATGGAATGTGGTTGGCCGCGCGGGAGGCACAGACACAGGAAGAGCTGCAGAGCTTTGCGGAGCTGTTGGTGGCTACCCGTCCCACCGCAGTTAATTTAAGCTGGGCGGTGAAACGTCAGCGCGCGGCGATTGCAAAAGTAGGTTTCGAGCAGCGTGTCGAAACGGCGCGTCAGGAGGCGGAGGCGATTGCAGATGAGGATGCAGCGGCTTGTGCCGCCATTGGTCGGCATGGATTGAAGATCATTGAGGAGATCGCCGCCCGCAAACCAGGACAGGTGATCAACATCCTCACGCATTGCAATGCAGGCTGGCTGGCCTTTGTGGATCATGGTTCTGCGACCGCGCCGATCTATGCTGCGCATGCAGCGGGGATTCCGATGCATGTCTGGGTGGACGAAACTCGCCCGCGTAATCAGGGAGCACGATTGACGGCCTGGGAGTTGGCTCAGCAGGGGGTGCCTCATACGGTGATTGCGGACAATACCGGGGGCCACCTGATGCAGCATGGCCTTGTGGATTTGGTGCTCACAGGGGCGGATCGAGTGACGAGAAGTGGAGATGTGGCGAACAAAATTGGCACGTATCTCAAAGCTCTCGCTGCCTGGGACAATGGAGTGCCCTTTTATGTGGCGCTGCCGAGTTCGACTTTCGATTGGACACTTCGAGATGGAGTTTCGGGGATTCCTATCGAGCAACGAGGTGGGGAAGAAGTGACCGAGATGGAAGGGATGACCACCGAGGGTCGCGTGGAGAATCTGCGCATCGTTGCGCCGGGTTCGGAGGCGGCTAATTATGCCTTCGATGTCACTCCGGCACGCCTTATCACGGGGCTGGTCACCGAGCAGGGAACCTGTGCCGCTGAGGAATCCGCCATCTGTCAGCTTCACGGTCAAGCTCTCTCCTTATGATTCACGGGTGGCGTTCACAGATTCATTATTGGAGCCATCAAACATGGCTGCTGAAGCGTTTGGCTGCAGGCATCGTGATTTTCAGTTTTCTGGCGGCTTGGCTCATCATTGCGCTCACTCCAGAACGTCGTGAGGCCTCGGTCGATCCTTTGGAGCAAAGATTGCGGCAGGATTGGCAAAGCCTGCATCGAGCAGAGCAGCCTCAGCCTTATGAGTTGGTTCGTTGGCTGCATCGGACCACGAAAGAGATTCAGCATCTTTGCCAAGTCTTGGAGATCAAAGTTACGACCTGGGAGGATTACCAAAGCAGGGGTCGCTTGGCGGATTATGATGTGAAATCTCTCCTGGCTCAGCATGCTTCCACGGAAGCTGAGGTGGCTCTTTGGGAGACGTTCATTCGGGCGGAGTTGAGGCGTGATACCACAGCCGTGCAAGCTCTGGCCGATGCCGCTACCCAAGAGCCTCCGCTCAGAACCGCGCATTACATCCGGGGAAGGCAACTCCTGGACCGCGATCCCCCTTTAGCGCTGAAGGAGTTTGTTCAGGAGGCCACGCTCTTCCCCGAAGATATGCCGCGGACAACGGCATTTCATTGGGCGATCAATCTCCACGACGAGACCGTGTTGCGGCAGATCGCGAATCAGCCGGACTGGTGGGATGCAATGCCCGCGTCTCTCCGGGAAAAGGCCGCGATCGAGTTGAGCGATGTGTGGCTGCAAGTAAAGGCCTTGGCCGAATACAAGCTGCTCGTGGGGGCTCCTTGGAATGCTCTCAGCCTGACACTGCTGTCAGCTTCGGTTTGGTATGTGATCCTGGTTTTGCACGGTGGCTCAGGGCGCTGGAGATGGCTTTGGCCATTGCTACCTGTCGTCGCAGGGGTTCTGAGTATCTGGCCGGTTCTGCTCATCATCCCGTGGCAGGATGTGAAACTGGGAATGCGTGAAGATGCGCCTTTCCCCTTCGACCTATGGTATCAGATCGGTGGCGTAGGGGTGAGGGAAGAGCTGAGCAAGCTGCTTTTGGCCTCTTTATTTATGCCTTGGCTCTTGCGCCGACGTGCGCCAGGGGCGGCAATTCTGCTGGGTGCCTTTGTCGGCTTGGGCTTCGCCTTGGAGGAAAACATCGAGTATTACTTGCGCGGCAATAGCAGCACGGTGCTGGGACGCTTTTTCACCGCCAATTTCTATCATGCAGCTCTGACCGGGATCTCCACCCATGCCCTCTATCAGCTCTGCCGTTCTCGGTTTGGCACGGCGGAGAAATTTTTATTGACCCTGGCAGGGGTGGTGACGGCGCATGGTGTTTACAACTATGGCGATGCGTTTTTAGGGGATCAAAGCGTCGGCTATTTATCCATCATCGTCCTAGCTTTTGTGGCTTGGCATTTCCTGGACTTGATCGATCAGGAATGCGCCCCTTCGCGCCAATGGGTGCAGCCCGGGGCAGTTCTTTTGCTGGGCACAGCCGTGCAGATGGCGGCTATTTTCCTATGGGTGGCGATCCAGACTCCAGACCGCCAAGCCTTGACGGGTGGAGCTGCCAGCTGCGTGTCTTTATTCCCCATCGCTTTCATCTATTGGAGGCGATTAGGGGCCTGATCTGGACATTCCCCGCGTCTCAGGCTTTGACACTGGGCGCATTGTCCGCCACACTCCGCGCCCTTTTTCGTCCTGATTCATGTTCGAGCTCCTGGCCACCGATCCTTCCTCATCCGCCCGTCGTGGTCGGTTGACGACGCCGCATGGCGTGATCGAGACGCCCATTTTCATGCCAGTGGGCACGCAGGCCACGGTGAAAGCGGTGCATCCTCAGGAGCTGCGCTCGCTAGATGCTCAGATCATTCTGGGGAACACCTATCACCTGTGGGTTCGCCCAGGCACCGAAATCATTGGTGCGGCGGGTGGTCTGCACAAGTTCATGAATTGGGATCGCCCGATCCTGACGGATAGCGGTGGTTTCCAGGTGTTTTCCCTGGCCAAGCTAAGGAAGCTCAAGGAAGAAGGCTGTTACTTCAATAACCACGTCGATGGCACCCCGATGTTCCTGGGCCCAGAGACGGCGATGGAAATCCAGGCGACACTCGGCAGCGACATCGCCATGCTGTTTGACGAATGCACACCCTGGCCCTGCAAGCATGAGGATGCCCGCAGCAGCATGGAGCTAACCCTGCGCTGGGCACGACGTTGCCGGGACTGGATCGACAAACATCAACCACAGACGGGTGGCGGTGCTCAATTGCATTTTGGGATCGTCCAGGGCAGCACCTTCGAGGATCTCCGCCAGCGTTGCGCTCGGGAGATGGTGGCCATGGGCTTCAGTGGCTATGCCATTGGTGGATTGAGCGTTGGTGAGCCGGAAGAGGACATGATGCGCATTGCTGAGTGGACCTGCCCGCTGCTGCCGCAGAATCAGGCGCGGTATGCCATGGGGCTGGGCACTCCTCCCCAGATCGTCGAATTGATCGCCCGTGGCATTGACATGTTTGACTGCGTCTTGCCCACCCGTTTGGCGCGCAATGGCACCGCCTACACCCACGATGGGCCGATGAATCTGCGAAACAATAAATTCGCGAAAGATTTCCGCCCGCTCTCCGAGGACACCCATCCCCTGTGTCAGGGCTTTTCACGGGCCTACATCCGTCATCTAATCAATACCCAGGAGGTGCTGGGTTTGAGGTTGATTTCCCTGCACAATCTGCATTTCTACCTGTCCCTCGCGTCTAGGGCTCGTTTAGCAATCGAACAAGGTTGCTTTGCGGAGTTCCGCGCCGAGGTCGTCGCTCGTTACCAAAACCGTCCCGAAACCTCCGATACATGATCTCGACTTTCTCCACGTTCTTCGCCCAGGCCGGCGGTGCTTCCTCACAGGGTGGCTTGTTTGGCAGCCCTCTGGTCTTCATGGCGCTCATGTTCGTCATGATGTATTTCGTGCTGATCCGCCCTCAACGTCAGCGCCAGAAGGAGCAGGAAAAAATGATCAGTAGCGTGAAGGTGGGTGACCATATCATCATGAACGGTGGCGAGCATGGCATCATCACCAGCGTGAAAGAGAAAACCATCATGGTGAAGCTGGCCGATAACGTGAAGGTCGAATATGAGCGCAGCGCCATCGCTTCTGTCTCGAAGAAGTCTGATATTGTCGAAGCGACCACCGCTTGATTTGATACCCACTCTTGAGCTCCTGAGCCAGGAGACTGATTTTTTAAAACCCATCCCAACCCCACCATGGCCGCCATCTCAACCTTCCTCGTCGGAGCTGCGATTCTCTTGCTGCTCCTGTTTTACGTCGGCACGGTCGTTCACGATCGCAAGCGCCTCTACGGCACTGTCCTCATCTTCCTGGCGACAGGCTTTGCCATCTGGACCGTCGATAGCATGGGCATTAAGAAAGGGATCGACCTTCAGGGCGGCAGTGAGTTCGTCGTCCAACTTCAGCCTGGTAAAGCCGACGATGGCACGGTGAAGCCCGTGAATCCAAGCGCGGTGCAGCAGGCCATCAGCATCCTGGAAAAGCGTCTCAACCCTGAAGGCACCAAGGACATGACTCTGCAACCCCAGGGAGATGACCGCATCCTGATCCAGATGCCTGGTGTGGAGGAGAAGGAGTTTGCCGACGTTCGTCAGAAGATTCAGCAGGTGGCTCACCTGGAATTCCGCATCGTTCATCAGCAGAGCGCTGCCAAGCTGGCTGAAATCCAAGCCAACGGCGGGGTTAAAGAGCCGGGCTGGGAAGAACTGAAATACAAGGTGGAAAAAGACGCTCAGGGCAATGAGCTGCCGAGCCGTGGCGGTGAACTCGTCCGTAACCGCGCTGACATGGAAGGTAAGTATGTCAAAGAAGCCTTCCCAACTTTCGATGCTGAAGGCTGGAAAGTGGTACTGAACCTCGATAGCACGGGCTCGAAACTCTTCGATGAAGTCGCCGCCGTGAATCGTGGTCGCCAGATGGCCATCATTGTGGATAAGGAGATCATCTCGGCCCCCGTGCTGCAGACGGACCATTTCGGCGGAACCGCCGTTATCAGTGGTAGCTTTAAGGAACAGGAAGCCCGCACGCTGGCGAGCCTTCTGGAGAACCCGCTGGAAAACCCGATGATCATCCTCTCTGAGAGTGCGGTTTCTGCTGCTTACGGTGAATCCTCCGTTAATCAGGGCATGTGGGTCGGTGTCGGTGGTTTGGCTTTCACCACTCTGTTCATGGTTTTCGTTTACCGCATGGCAGGCCTCATTGCCATCGTCGGTTTGGTGATCAACCTTTCCATCCTCTTCGGTGGTATGGCCCTCTTTGGGTTCACGCTTACCATGCCGGGTATCGCCGGTATCGTGCTGACCATCGGTATGGCGGTGGATGCCAACGTGCTGATCTACGAGCGTCTGCGTGAAGAACGTGAGGCGGGTAAGACCCTGTCTGGCGCTCTGGAGTCCGCCTACGATAAGGCCTTCTCCGCCATTGCCGACTCCAACATCACGACGCTGATCTCTGCGATCATCCTTTTCGCCATTGCTGGCGGCTTGGTCAAAGGCTTCGCCATCACCCTGATGATCGGTTTGCTGTCCTCCATGGTCGGTGCGTTGATCGTGACCCGCGTCATCTTTATGTGGGTGATCGATAAGAACATCCTCACCAATCTCAAGACCACCAAGCTGATTCCTGACGCGGTGTTCGACATCTTGTCCAAGGCGAAGGGGTTCATCATCGCCTCCCTCATTATCACAGCCATCTCCTTTGGCACCCTGGGTGTGAAGGGCAAAAACAGCCTCGGTATCGACTTCCGCGGTGGTGCTCTCACCCACGTGGAATTGAAAGAAGGGCAGGCCATCACGGATGGCGAGCTGGAGACCACTCTCAAAGACCTGAAGCTGCCAAGCGGCGAAGGTATCGGCACCTATTACCTTCAGCGTAAGGGCAATGCCACCGGGGGCGAAGTCGTCGCGATCCGCAGTGAATTCGACGCAGGTCCAGTGATCGAAGCTGCCGTGAAAGCCAAATTCGGCGACAAGATCTCGGGCACCGAAGGTAGTCGTGTTGGTGCTGTGATCGGAGACGAAGCCGCTAAGGTTTCCCTCATCGCTCTGGGCATCGCTCTGATCGCCATCTTCATCTATTTGATGGTCCGTTTCGAGTTCGCCTTCGCGGTGGGTGCCATTGTGGCCCTCTTCCACGACGTTCTCATGGTGCCTGGTCTGTGCGTTCTGTTTGGACAAGAACTCAGCCTCATCCACGTCGGTGCCATGCTGACGGTGGCTGGTTACTCGATCAACGACACCATCGTGGTCTTTGACCGTATCCGCGAAAACATTCAGAAGGGAGTCAGCGGCAGCACTCGCGACCTCATGAACGAAGCGATCTGCAAGACCCTGAGCCGAACCTTGCTCACCGGTCCGACCGCTCTGGCCCCAATGGTGGCCCTTCTGTTCCTGGGTAACCCAGCCATGCTCGAATTCGCCGTGCCGATCACCATCGGTGTGCTTCTCGGCACCTATTCCTCCATCTTCATCGCCAGCCCGCTGGTGCTGTGGTATGCGAAGAAAACGGGCACCAGCCTCAAGCGTCAGGTGTTGGATGCGCAGCTCGAAGCCCAGAAAGCTCAGGCCGCGATTGCTGCTGCCAAGGCTGCTCAGGCTTAATCGCGAAAACAGAGATATCTGTCCACCAAGCGGAGTCCTTCGGGACTCCGCTTTTTTGTTTTTAAATCGCCGACATGTCCGTGATGGGCTCCGTTTAGCCTCAATTTTGAGAATGAGCCTTTGATAAACCAGGACATCAACCGCTAAAAACCGGCTGTTTCTACTCGCCAGACCGAACTGGAAGCCCGCAACCAAAACGCTGGAGGCCTCATAAATACAGGGCTCCGAGGGGTAAATACTTAGCAAGTTTAAATTTAAGACAGCTCTTACAATCTTGATATTTTTATAATTGATACGCAAGTTTGAAATAATTATCAAAATTTAGTTGTGAGATTTCAAAAAGATAAGAGTGTTCTATCACTTTCAATTATCTTCTCGATTATGAGAATCATGATTGAAGAATTGATATGGAACCCCCCCTTTGGTCTTCTCTCCTCAGCCGTGTGGCGATCGCCACCTTTCTGCTCGGGGCTGGCTTAGCCGCTCAGGCGCAAACTCTGGATTTCCAGAACTACAACGCTATCATCTTTAACAACCTCAACACCACCTCCGATGTCGAGGGGCGCACCTTTGTTGGGAATGACTTCACGGGCAGTAACTCCTCCAATCTGGGGATCCACCTGAAGAGCACGATCAGCCCAACGGATCGCACCTTTGTAGTGGGCAACAATCTGGTCGGCGGAAACCCGATCAATCTCCAACGGGGTAGCCTTTACATCGACGGCAGCACCAGCGGACGAATCATCAATTACAATGGCGGTGGTTCCACCGTGGTGGATCACACGATTGACGCACAACTCGCCTCCATCCGCGATTACGCCATCGGTCAATCCATTTTGCTGCACGACTTGGCCGCAGATAGCACGGTTACCCTCCCTGGTAGCCAACCTTCTCCGACCAAGTTCTACGCGACGGCAGGTGCTGATGGGCTTGCAGTTTTTAATGTTAGCGCTGCCGATGTTTTCTCGAATTCAAAGGGCCAGCAGTTTGAACTGATTCCAGATGCGGCGACGACGAACATCGTCATCAACGTCAGCGGCACATCGGTGAACTGGACCAACGGTAACATGGTAGGCCTGTTCAACGACAACTACTGGCAGGGCCACATCCTGTGGAACTTCTACGAAGCGACCTCGATCAATTTCAACGCCCACAACTTCAACGGCGGCATTCTGGCACCGTATGCGTCGATCACCACGTCATCCAACATTGATGGCCTCGTCGTGGCTAATAACCTGACCACCACGGCGGAGGTGCATCTGCCGGATAGCAACAGCCTCAACGCTTACGCTTATGAAGGTTACGCGGCTCCGATTCCAGAACCCGGCAGCGCCATCTTCATCGTTGCGGCAGCGGGCCTGGTGTTGATCACCCGCAATCGCCGTTTGTTCGTCTAATTTTTTCCCGCTCGTTGTTCGAAGAACGCTTCTCCCAACCCAATCCTCCCATAGACCCAGAACAAAGGGCAGGCTCATGATCGCGAGCCTGCCCTTTTTTATGCAGCGGCCTTTTCCTGCTGCAAATAAGTCTGCCCGCGGTAAAAACGCGCGACGATGAAAAACAGGACGGTTGTGACGGCGGTGACTTTGAAAAAGAACAGATAGTAGTTCGCCCCGCTGAGGTTGGTGGCGGCTCCGGCGCTTTCAATGTAGGCATTGACGCGAGAGGTGAAAAAATTGCCGAGCGCTACGGAGAGCAACTCCAGAGACATCACGAAGGACTTCAGGCGAGGTGGGGATTGCGTGTAGCTGAATTCCAACGCCGTGATGGAGATCAGGATCTCGGCACTCGTGATGAAAAGATAGGCCAGGACTTGCCAGCCAATGGAGGGCTGATGTCCTGCGGCGATTTGCTTTTCGATCCAAATAGAAACGCCCACCGTCGCCAGGGTGAAGAGGAATCCCATGCCGATACGGCGCAAGGGAGTGACGGCGGTCAGTCGTTGAATGCGTGGATAAACAGTCAACGTGAAGAACGGGATCAGGATGAGAATGAAGAAAGGATTTACCGCCTGGAGCTGAGCGGGGTTCAATTCCCATCCGAAAACGTGCCGATCCATCTGTTGAGCCTGAGCCACCCAGGCCGAGGCGGCCTGATCGAAGATGCACCAGAAGGCTGCGATCAAGATGTAAAGAGGAATGAGGCCTGCCAAGCTGCGCAGAAACGTGGGTTGAAGAAGCTCATGGAGAAACTGACGAGGTTCGGCCGGGATGTGGGCAAATTGGTTTCGTCCCATCCAGAAGAGCAGGGTGGCTAAGAACATCAGAATGCCCGGCACGCCAAAGGCCCAATGCGGGCCGACGCTGTCGAGCAACCAGGGCGTGAGCAGTTGAGAAACGACGGCTCCCAGATTGATGGAGAGGTAAAACCAATTGAAGATGCGCGGTAGCAGGTGGCTGTTGCTTTGCCCAAACTGATCTCCCACATGCGCTGAGACACAGGGTTTGATGCCACCAGCGCCCAACGCAATGAGGCTGAGACCGAGCATGAGACCCGTGCGTGTATGATCGAGTGCCAGGACGAGGTGACCCAGGCAGTAAAACAACGAGAGGCTGATGATGGTGCGATATTTGCCTAACCAAAGATCGGCGATCAAGGCACCGAGCAAAGGCGTGAAGTACACACCGGCGATGAAAGCGTGCGTCCATTCTTTGGCTTGCGCTTCCGACATGAGATCGGGAGCGCCCTCATGGTTCACCAAGGCGGTGGTCATGAACAGATACAGCACGGCACGCATGCCGTAGAAACTGAATCGCTCGGCCGCTTCATTGCTGATGATGTAGGGGATGCCTGGCGGCATCATCGAGGTAGCGAGGGGAGCGGTGCGATAGGCCATGAGAAAAAGGAACCTCTCCAATGTTAGCAAGCTTCTTTCCTTTGAGCCCATTTCTTTCCGGCGGCGAGAGCACGGATCGTTTCGTTCAGACGTTTGGCGATGGTCTCGGGTTGTTTGGCCGTGCTGACCCAGACCTTGTATTCGCGTTGGTAGGTGGGCTTCAGTTGCTCAAAGAAAGCGGCGGCCGCTTTGTTCTTTTGGAGCGCCTCTTCGAGCACGCTCGGCATGGGCCATTCCTCGCGTGGAGGGCGCGGTGGTTTCGGCAGACTGGGCTGAGCGTCTAGCTCGACGGCAGCATGGAGCAGGGCTTTGAGAGCACGCTGATTGAGGCCCTCCAGACCTTGGGGCAGATCGATGCTGCGGATGGTGGCGTTCTCCAGGCCATGATTGAAAAGTCGCCCAGGGTCAGGCAGGTCCCCGCCACGGTAAAAGGTGATCTGGGCATGGCTCTTCAGGCCACTGAGACCGACCACCCGCTTGTGGCGGTTGAAGCAGAGCATGTTGGAGTTGATGGACTCTTGGAGATCGGGCTCCCAACGGAAGAACAGGTCTCTCAGTTCTTCACAGACGGCTCGGGAACCTTCCGGGCAGGTGGCGATCCATTCATTGGGATCTTGAGTGCGTGAGGGGCGGCAGTCCATGCAACGAGGAGGTCAAGCCTATCTGAGTGACAGTTCTTTCGTCAAGAAGCAGTGTTTCCGCACGAGAACCGAGCGTTTTTGGAAAAGGTGTCGGAAGCTTCACGTAACTGTGAAGCACGACCACCCTACTCCCGACCATGAAGAAGATTGCGTTGTCTCTGTTGTTGTTATCCACCGCTTCGTCCTCGTTACGAAGTGCTGAAGTTTTCGAAGCTGCCCTCGGGCGTGAAAAGGAATTGCCTGGAGGCAAGGAGGCGGATGGCATCCGTGGAGACTTCGTTTTGAGGAATGACAAGATTGAGGCGGTGATTTCTCACAATGCGCCCAATCGTCGTGCAAACATGAGCACCTTTTATGGGGAGAAAGGCATGTCCCCGGGTTGCCTTTATGATGTGACCCTGCGTGGTGCCCAGAACGACCAACTCGTGGCCTACTGTCCTGCGGGCTATGGCCCCGTATCCTACGTGCGGATGATGGAGGGAACCCCGGCGGGTGAAGCGGCTGTGGAGGCTGTCACCTCTGCGGGTATCAACGAGGGGATCTATCGGCGTAACGAATATCGCGTCAAAGATGGTTTCCAGGGAGTGTTCATCACCACGACCCTGCGCAATGAAACCGATCAACCACAGAAGGTTTCCACCAAGGCAGAGATGACACGCTTCAACAGCAAGGGCGAGACCGTGGAGGGCATCTTTTGGGTGGATGCGGTCAATCCCGCGCATCGTTGCGGTTATGCCATTTCTGCGCTTGAGACAAAAGGCACGGACAAGTGGGGCGGAGACATCGAGATTGCCCCAGGAAAGGAAGTGACGGCCACACGCTTCTTTGCCGTGGGAACCTCACCCGCGCAGGCTGTGGGAGAAGCGCTGGAGGCGAAAGGCACCAAAGTCGGGCTTGTGAAGGGCGAGGTGAAATCCGGCCAAGCTCCAGTCACCTCAGTAACCGTGGGGGTGCCCTTTTCAAAAGAGCCTGTGCCGGGGTATCCAGATGACGAAGGGCGCTATAGCTTCAAACTGCCCCTACGCTCCATGGCCCTCAAGGTGACGGATCTCGGCCGCGATGATGCGAGCGTGAATGTGGTGGTCGCAGAAGGTGAAACCCAAGCTCCTAGCCTGAGCTTGCCACCGGCGGCTCGTCTCCGGTTCAAAATCACCGATGAAGCTGGGCAGCCCATCCCCTGCAAGGCTCACTTTGCCGGACTGGAAGGCACCCCGAATCCAGACCTCGGGCCCAAGGAGCGCGCGGCAGGTTGTGTGGATCAGTATCATAGCAAGAACGGGGATTTTGTCGTGCAGCTCAACCCCGGCAAATATCGAGTCGTCGTCGTTCGTGGTCCTGAATACGGGCATCTGACTCAGGAGATCACGATTGAGTCTAACCAGGAATCCGTTTTTAAAGGTGTGCTCAAGCGGCTGGTGGATACCCGGGGCTGGATCAGCAGTGACTTCCACAATCATAGCACTCCCAGCGGTGACAACGTCTGTGATACCGATGGCCGCCTGATCAACCTGGCGGTGGAGAACATCGAGTTTGCGCCGACCACCGAGCATAACCGCTTTTATGACTGGGAGCCGTGGATTCGCGAATTGGGTCTAACTCCGTTTGTGAAAACCGTCAAAGGCGTGGAACTGACTGGAAGCCGCCAGCACATCAATGCCTTCCCCTTTGAGCCGGTGGCGTATGCCCAGGATGGCGGCGCTCCCGTCTGGAATGACGACCCGCGCATCACAGCCCTGACCTTGCGTCGCTGGCAGGGCGAGAGAGCGGATCGCTGGATTCAGTTTAACCATCCCGATCTCTCCAACATGTTCGTGGACCGGGATGGCGATGGGCTGGCCGATGGCGGCTTCGTCGGGGTCGGGGAGATGATCGATGGCACGGAATCTCAGAATGGTCCTGGCACCGACATCTTGGCGGAGGCACCTTACAAGATCACACGCAAGGCAGGTTCTTTGGCGGCAAAGGCTTCGTTGGTGCGTGAGTTTGTTTGGCGACAGCTCTTGAATCAGGGCAAACGCCTCGTGGCGGTGGGCGTGGCTGATGCGCATGCAGTTTATGGCAATGGCGTCGGCTCCTGGCGCATTTATCTCCCGAGCAGCACGGATGACCCGGCCAAGATTGATTGGGCGGAACTGGCTCCCCGGGCCAAGGCGGGAAACATCGTTCTCTCCACCGGGCCTTTCCTCGAAGTCAGCACCCCGGACGGCAAGATCGCAGGTGACGACGTGCGGGCCACGGGTGGCATCGATCTCAAAGTCCGTGTGCAATGCACCGACTGGCTGGACATCAATCGTGTGCAGGTGCTGGTGAATAGCCGCCCCGACCCGAAACTGAATTTCACCCGCGAAAGCCATCCCCAGATGTTCCAGGACGGAGTGGTGAAATTTGACCAGACGATCCATGTGCCACTCCAAGAGGATGCACATCTCATCGTCGTGGCCATGCACGAGACCCTGGGCATGGAGACCTGCTTTGGCACCAGCAGCTATGCCACCATGAGGCCCTGTGCTTACAACAACCCGATCTACGTGGATGTGGATGGGGGAGGTTTTAAAGCGAATGGCGACACCCTCGGCTTTGATCTGCCCGTCATGGGCCTGACCGCCGATAAGGCCAAAGCACTGCTGGAGAAGAAGTGACAGCGCCGCCTCCAAGTAGCGCAGTCAGGCCCTGACTGCGGCATGGCTCAGCGGAGTGGTCCGCACACTCCGTGTGCGGGAGACCGCAAAAAAGGGCTTGCGGTCCAAAGGACCGCAGGATTCAGGCCAGGGCGAAGCGGAGCAAGCCCTGGGTGGGGGGAGGAAAGACCGAGATTCAAGGGTTGCGGCCTGAAGGGTCGCGGGAGAGGGAACGGGAGGTGAAAACGTGCCGTCCGTTCCCGCGCACCTTCAGAGCGCGACGAGGGTCGAGCGACGGTGCTCGGGGGAACCCAGGCCTGGCGGCCTGGGCTGAATCCTGCGCCCCTTCAGGCCGCGCGGATGTCTGATATCCCCATGAAATGAAAGGGTAGGAACAGGACTCTCATGCCCCAGCACCGCACTTTCTCGCTGCATACGACCCGTCGCACGCAGGGGAAAGCCCAGTGAGGCCCTGAAATGCACCGTGCATTCATGGGGATGGGCTGCCGAGGCCGTGCGATGCACCGTGCATTCATGAGGATGAGTTGCCGAGGCTATGCGATGCACCGTGCATTCATGAGGATGAGCAGCCGAGGCCGTGCGATGCACCGTGCATTCATGGGGATGAGCTGCCGAGGGCCTCGAAAAAACGGTCGCGCGATGGGGATGGGCTCGCTGTCCCATGCAATTTGCGACAGATCGCAGGGACTCGCGTGCTTGGGCTGGCTAAAAAACCGCTTTTTCGAGGGCCCCAGCACCCCTTTCCCTCCGAAATCCACTCGCCTGAAGCGACCGCAGCGGCGGATTCCAAGCCGAAGCACCCGACTGGAGGCCGAGGAAAGCAGGGATCATCCGCACTTCGATTTCTCACGAGTGACCGAGGGGAGGCGGATGCAGGATAAGAGTCGGAGGGTGAAGATCTGTGCCTGATGGAGGGTGATATGCGAAAAATTCTCTCCTTTGTATAAGAAACACCGTCCTTTCATAGGTCGGCACTGGATAGGTATATTTCTCTAGCGTTACAGGATAGTTTCGGGATGATGAGCGTTGATCGCCTCGGGCAAACACTCGCCAGCCTCGGCTGTCTTTCCCTCCAAGCCTTTATGCCATCCACCCGCCGCACCTACTTCGCTCTGCCTAGCCTCCTTCCATGGGCTCTGATCTGGATCGTCTGTCTGGGCATGATCAGCAGTCACAGCCATGCGCGACCACCATTTCCGGAATTTGTGGACCCAAATCCGAATCCCAGAAACCAGTTTGGGCATTCGGTGGTCCCCCTCAGCACAGGCAATGTAGTCATTACCGCTCCCTACGATGATGCAGGCGGCACCGATGCTGGGGCGGTCTATCTTTTCAATGGAGCCACGGGAGAGCTCATCAGCACACTGCGGGGGACAATCAGGGGTAGTTATGTGGGGGAAGGAGGAGTGACGGCGCTGAGCAATGGCAATTACGTGGTGTGCAGCCCCGACTGGAACCACGGAGCCGGAGCGGTGACCTGGGGTAGCGGCACGACGGGCGTGAGTGGTGATGTGAGCGCTAGCAACAGCCTCGTGGGTGGAAATGCCAACGACTATATCGGTAGCGAAGGCGTGACGGCGCTAAGCAATGGTAACTATGTTGTGTGCAGTTCTTCATGGGCTAACGGTATTGTCAACAACGTCGGAGCGGTCACCTGGGGCAGTGGAAGCAGCGGTGTGAGTGGTGTAGTGAGTGCTAGCAACAGCCTCGTAGGCAGCAGGATTAACGACAACGTAGGTAACAGAGGCGTGACGGCGCTGAGCAATGGCAACTATGTGGTGCGTAGCCCTGACTGGGGTAATGGATACGCATTGTGGGTCGGAGCGGTGACCTGGGGTAACGGCGCGACGGGCGTGAGTGGTGTGGTGAGCGCTAGCAACAGCCTCGTGGGTGGCAAGGGCAGTGACCAAGTCGGCTACGGCGGCGTGAAGGCGCTAAGCAATGGCGACTATGTGGTATGCAGCCCGATCTGGGACAACGGATCCGTCGCCGATGCGGGAGCGGTGACCTGGGGTAACGGCACGACGGGCGTCAGTGGTGTGGTGAGTGACAGCAACAGTCTCGTGGGCAGCAGAGCCAGTGACCAAGTGGGCAGCGGTGGCGTGACGGCGTTGAGCAATGGCAACTATGTGGTGGGCAGCCCGATCTGGGACAACGGATCCGTCGCCGATGCGGGATCGGTGACCTGGGGTAACGGCACGGCGGGCGTCAGTGGTGTGGTGAGCGCTAGCAACAGCCTCGTGGGCAGCAAGGCCAACGACAGAGTGGGCCAGGAGGGGGTGGTAGCGCTGAGCAATGGCAACTACGTGGTGAGCAGCCGAGACTGGGACAATGGAGCCGTCTCAAATGTGGGAGCGGTGACCTGGGGCAGTGGCACGACTGGAGTGAGTGGCGTGGTGAACAACAGCAACAGCCTCGTGGGAATAAAGGCCAACGACAGAGTGGGCCAGGGGGGGGTGGTGGCGTTGAGCAATGGTAACTACGTGGTGAGCAGCGCATCCTGGCACAACGGAGTCACATCCGGCGTCGGAGCGGTGACCTGGGGTAACGGCACGACTGGAGTGAGTGGTGGGGTGAGCGCTAGCAACAGCCTCGTGGGAAGTAAGAACAACGACCTTGTAGGTAGCGGTGGCGTGACGGCGCTGAGCAATGGCAACTATGTGGTGCGCAGCCCACACTGGAGCAATGGTGCCTTCACCAGCACCGGAGCGGTGACCTGGGTCAACGGAAGTAGTGGCGTGACCGGCGTGGTGAGCAGCAGCAACAGCCTTGTGGGGGGCGCGGCCAATAGCGGAGTGGGCAGTGGGGACGTGACTGAGCTGAGCGATGGCAACTACGTGGTGTGCAGCCCATACTGGGACAATGGAGCCGTCTCAAATGTGGGAGCGGTGACCTGGGGTAGTGGCACGACGGGCGTGAGTGGCGTGGTGAGCGCTAGCAACAGCCTGGTGGGCAGCAAGGCCAATGACTATGTAGGTAGCGAGGGCGTGACAGCCTTGAGCAATGGCAACTATGTGGTGCGCAGCCCAAACTGGGGCAACGGTGACGTCACCAACGCCGGAGCGGTGACCTGGGTCAACGGAAGTAGTGGCGTGACCGGCGTTGTGAGTGCCAGTAACAGCCTCGTGGGCAGCCAATACTATGATTTCGTGGGCAGTGGGGTCGTGACGGCGCTAAGCAACGGTAACTACGTGGCAAGTACCCTATATTGGAAAAACGGAGACTTCGTTTATTCCGGAGCGGTAACCTGGGGTAGTGGCACGACTGGAGTGAGTGGCGTGGTGAACAGCAGCAATAGTCTTGTTGGATTGACTCGTGACGCGTCTTTGGCTGATGTGGTTGTGGATAATGTCAACAACACCTTCTTTAGTCGGTTTCTAGGTGAAGGCTCCGGCAAGGTTCGCTTAGGCTCCCAAGCGGACGGTCTGGCACCCACCCCGAGAGTGACGCTAAATACAGCGAATCTAGCGAGCAACGCCACCAGCCTGATCTTAACCGGCATCGACTTCGACGCCGCCACCCCTAGCAATAACACCGTCACCTTCACTCCCGCTGGCACCGGCACCGTAACCGCCGCGACGGCCATGTCTTTAACCGTAACAAGCCTCGCTGACCTGACTCCTGGCCCTCTCTATGCCGTCGTCACCACCAACGGCGAGAGCAGCGGTGCCGCGGTGCAGGTGGCTAATGTCGTCAGTTTAGCCCCAACGGCCTTGGAATTGAGCAATAACTCTCTGTCTGAAAACAACCCGGCGAATGCCACGGTGGGCACGCTCAGCGCGACTGACCCTGATTCAGAACAGGGACACACCTTTAGCCTCGTTGAAGGCATCGGGGACACAGACAATGATGACTTCAGCATCGTCGGCACAGATTTAAAAATCTCCGTGGTTGCCGATTATGAGACCAAGAGCAGCTACAGCCTTCGTGTGCGTGCCGATGACGGCGAGGGAGGTGTCTTTGAGCAGGTCCTAACCGTCACCATTCTTGATGTGGGCGAGCGGGTGATCGCAATCACGGGCAGTCATCAACTCATCACCAACGGCGACACGATGCCTGATGTGGCAGATGCGACCGACTTTGGAACCGTGGCGCTCATCAACTCGTCAGTGACTCACGTCTTCACGATTCGTAATGACGGTGATACGACGCTGCATCTCGACAATCCAGCCGTCGTGACCAGCGGCCCTGGAGCGGAGGATTTTGAATTAACAACGCTTCCCGCGGCTGCGGTGGCTGCGAGTGAACAGACCACCTTCGCCGTTACCTTCGATCCACGCCTGCCGGGCGAACGCACGGCTACGGTGACGGTGACCAGCGATGATGGTGTGAATGGCAGTTACAGCTTTGCCATCCGTGGCTTCGGTGGACTGAGCAAGCCTCTGGCCCAAACGATCACCTTTACCCCAGCGACGACGGTTTACCTCGATCAGGGGTCCCTGAATCTGAGTGCGACTGCTAGCTCGGGCCTGCCCGTGACACTGAGCGTGGTACCTGCTGGGACCACCTCGGTAGGGGCGAGTCTCGCTGGGAACGTCCTGAGCTTCACGGCCATTGGTAAGGTGCAGGTGCAGGCTGTGCAGACGGGTGACGGGACCTATGCTGCGGCCAAGACCGTGATGAAAACGATCACGGTGAAAGAGACCCCGACCAAGCTGACTCTGCTGGATCTCGCCCAGACCTACACGGGCACGCCGCGCGCCATCACCACGATTGGTGGCAGTGGGGACGTGACGATTGAATACAAGCTCGGCACCAGCTTCGGCAGCACGCCTCCCACGGAGGTAGGCAAATACAGCGTCATCGCCACGGACAATTCTGGCAGCAAGACCGGAACGCTCATCATCACCAAGGCGCCGCTCTATGTCACCCCTGACCATAAGCGCAAGTTCGCCGGGGAGGACAATCCTGAGCTGACGGTTGTTTACAGCGGCTTCCTGGGATCAGACACAGAGGCGGTCTTCACCAAGACACCCGTGCTGAAAACGACGGCCAAGACGACCAGTGGCGGCGGTCTCTACCCGATCACCGCCAGCGGTGGTGCGGCGGCTAACTACCTGTTTGTTTATCAGCAAGGCACGCTGGTGGTGGAAAGTTTTGCCGGCAGTTATGAAGCGCTGTTGGTGGATGCTGACGATCTCCCCGTGGGGAAACTGATGCTGACGGTGCCACTCACGGGGCAGTCGTTCTCCGGTAAGCTCATGACCGTTACGGAGACGGCGGCTCTGTCGCTGAAGGGCGAGCTAACCACCGACGTGGACGACGAACTGGCCACTGGAACTGCAACTGTGACGAAGGGAGCCGGAGCCTATGAGATCAGCTTCACACTCCCCATGCAGGGAGATGTCCTCGCGACGGTTGAGCGTGATGACGAGCCCCTGGGAAGTGCGGAGACGGGCCGCAAGCTGCTGGCTTTGGCCAAAGGCAGCACGGTTCTCTACAGCGGGGCTCACACGGTCGTGCTGGAGACCGCGTTGCCTGCGGCAGAAGACGTTCCCGCAGGGGCTGGCTGGGCGACAGCGACCCTCAGCAAGACAGGTGTCATGACGCTGACAGGCAGACTGGCGGATGGCACGGCCTTCACCACCACCCTGGCCCCGGATGTGGATCCTGATCCTGGTTATCGCCTCTTTGTGCAACCTTATAAGAAACGCACAGAGTCCTATCTCGGCGGTGCCTTCACCCTTCTGCCGCACCCCACACAGACGAATCGCCGTTATGTCGAAGAGGCTGGTTTGAGCTGGAGCAAAACGGGCCTCGCTGCGGACACCACGTATCGCGCGGGTATCGGACCCGTGACGACGGTGATGATGCTCGACCCCTGGCTCCCACCCGTGGCCGCCAAGGGATCGACCCCAGTCATCACTCTGGCGACACGGCTTGGTCTAACCGAAAGCACCCTTGGGGTGCAGCATAGTGACACGGGCAGCACGCTGAACAGCAACCTGCCGACACAGGTGGCCCTGAGCCTGAAGAACGAGGTCAGTGTGCAGCTACCGGAGGCCAACACCACCAAGTGGAAAACCAAGGTGGTGCCAGCGACGGGCCTGTTCAGTGGCAGCTTTGAGCTGGCTGACACCGGAGCAAAGCCGCGTGTGGTGACCTTCAGTGGCGTACTACGCCAGCCTGCTGAGGAAGCCGATGCCTTGATCGGTGAAGGTCACTACCTGCTGCCCGCCCTGCCAGATGCCGCAAGCAACGAAAGGCTCTCGGGCGAAGTGATGTTCACTCGCCCGTGACCTAGTTGGAACGAGTCGCGTGAAATCCTCATGCTCTGGCAGAGGGGTATTCGACGGCGACACCGCGTAAACGGGAGGCCGACCTCCCGCGTGAACGCTCACTGCGGGTCAAGGGCAAGCAACTCCAGCTTAGGGAAAGACGTCGCGCGATGGAATGGAAAGCAGATCTTACCAACCGAACTTCTTGATCACGGCGCGCTTGCGTAGGGTGTCCATCCATTTGTCCACGATCGCCTTGGACTTCTCGGCGGAGATGACGCGCTCGATTTCTTCGCGGACTTCACCCATGGGCTTGGGGGTGCCGTATTTGACGGCGTCGCAGGTCAGGATGATGTAAGCGGCCTCGTCATCGATGACTTCGCTCAGGCCACCGGTTTTCAAATTGAAAGCGACGTTGGCGATGGAAGGCTTCATTTGCTCACGGCCCATCCAGTCCCAGGCACCGCCGTCTTCCGCGTGGCTGTCTAGGGAGTAGGTGCGGGCGGTGGTGGCAAAGTCTGCGCCTTTGAGCAGCTTGCTGCGGATCTCTTGGGCCAGCTTGCGCTGACTTTCGGGGGAGGCACTCGCATCACCGCTGTATTTGGGGATGGTGATGGTGCTGATTTTGATCATGTCCCCGGTGCGCCATTTGGCGACGTGCTTTTTGTAAAACTCCTCCACTTCACGGGGCGTGGCCGGTGGCTGCTCGGCGGCCTGTCTGCCGCGCATCGCCTGCACGATCATCATCTTCTCGCGCATCTCGCGGAATTTTTTCAGCGTCATGCCCGAGTTGGCCAGTTCTTTGACAAAAGCCTCGCGGTCGCCTTTGAAATTCTCGCGCACGATGGAGTTGATGTCGTCATCCACCCACTGGCTTTTGATGGCTGCGCCGAGACGTTTGAATTCGGCCAGCACCAACTCGCGATCAATCAGGCTGTCCAAGGCATTGGCGCGCAGGTTGGAAAGTTCCCGCTTGAGGGCCGCAGGATCATTCTGGAGCTGGATCCGCAGCATTTGCTCCTGGGCATTCACCGCGTCCCGCACCTCCGATTTGGTGACGACGTTTCCATTCACCACAGCGGCAATACCGTTGCTGGAAGATTGGGAGAAGACCGGAGCTGCCAGGCAAAGCAGACCCGCTGAGCAGATGAAATGACGCAGAGAAACGGACATGGCGTGAGCGGAGCTTCACGCATAACCCCGCCAGCCCAGGAGGCAAGAGCAAAACAAGACTTAACTAATACGAGCCAGCATGGGGCCGATCAGCGGCAAAACGTTCTTGTAGTGGGTGCTGCCCCCTGCCCGGCTGAGCTGGGAGGATATGAGCTCGGCATCACTGACCACGTCAGCAGGGAGCATTTCCTCGTGGCTATGTCCCTCACAAGAGGCGTGGGTATGGACGAAGGCGGAGGAGCCATCGCGTGTGATGGAGACTTCCAGACACGGGGCCGTCAGGCGTAGGGCCTGGAGGGCACAGCCTGCGCTGCTCTCCTGAAGGCTGAGGGTGACGCGGCTGCCATTGGCCTTGATGAAGGTGAGTCCACGGGCGTTTGCCTCCAGACTCGCTCCGAGGCGGAGACAGATCCAGCCTCCCAAGAGCAGGGCGGCACAACGCTGACCTGGGGCATGAGTCACCTCGATAGTCTCGATGTTATTCAGATGCTCGCGGGCTTTGATGTCCTGGAAGCTGTTCGCCAGGGCGGTGCGCAGGAAGTGGCTGCGAGTCCAGCTCAAGTCACGCACATCGAAATGAGCGGATGCTTTGGCCTCATTCAGCCAAGCAAACTCGGCAGCGGGATCCGACCAGCGTCGGCTGTCGATGATGAGGGTGTCAATCCGACTGTAAAAACGCTCTTCAAAGCGTTTGGTCAGATCTCCCTGCCACCACACGATCAAAGGCAGGTCGGAATCGAGGTGGGCAAAAACCACATTTTGAACCTGAGTCGCATCGCCACCTTCCAGAACGAAGGACAACTGCTCGCTGCAGACGATCTGCTTCCCCTGATACGGGCGGCAGAGGGCATTGATCCAGGCACGAGCTCGCTGGGGCTGGATGTCAGGCAGGCAAGTGATCAATAGAGCCCGGCAGGCATTGTCGTCCGCGATCCGACCCATCTGCTCATTGTTTTTGACAATGCTCTCAGGGTCTTCGCTGTAAATGGCGAAGTTGATCAACGAGGCGCGGGTTTTGTTCGCTCCATCGGTAGCCCACAATTCTTTGAGAGCGCGGTCGATCTTTGGCAGTGGAACTTCAGCGCCAAGGCAGGAAAGGGTGTCTTCGGAGAGAGGCATGGTCTTTACTGGTTGGGCCTTACCTCACAGCGTCCGCCACTCGCGGCCATCCTGGCGGAGGAGGTCGTCGGCTTCCTTCGGCCCCCAGGAGCCGGCAGGGTATTCGCACATCGGTGGTGGTGTATCGGACTTGTGCCAAGCGTTCTCCAGTTCATCAATGAACTTCCAGGCGCTTTCCACTTCGTCGCGGCGGGCAAAGAGGGTGGCGTCACCGGCCATGGCATCCAGGAGCAGGCGCTCGTAGGCCTCAGGACTGGCTTTGCCAAAGCTGCTGCTGTAGCGGAAATCCATCTTCACCTGCTGCATGGACAGGGCCTGCCCAGGCTGTTTGGCGAGGATGCGCAGGGCGATGCCTTCATCCGGTTGGATGCGGATGACCAGGGTGTTTTCACTGCTGCCGGGGAGGCGAGCGGTGGCGAAGGGCACCTGCGGCGGGCGCTTAAAATGCACGCTGATCTCGGTGGCCTTTTTCGGAAGCTGCTTGCCGACGCGGATGTAGAACGGTACGCCTTGCCAGCGCCAGGTATCAATGAAGAGGCGCAGGGCCACGTAAGCTTCCGTCTGAGATTCCGGATTCACGCGATCTTCCTGGCGGTAACCCACCCTCGGCACGCCATCCACGCTGCCAGCGGTGTATTGAGCGCGGATGATATTAGCACCGACGGCTTCTGGACCGACAAGCGGGCGTAGGGCACGAATGACCTTCACCTTTTCATCACGCACGCTATCCGCGCTGAGGTCGGTCGGAGGCTCCATGGCCACCAGGGACAGGAGCTGGAAGAGGTGGTTTTGCACCATGTCACGCAGGGCACCGGCGGTGTCGTAGTAACCACCCCGGCCGCCTTCCATGCCCAGATTTTCGGCGCAGGTGATCTGCACGTGATCGATGTAACGGCTGTTCCAATTGGGCTCGAACAGGGCATTGGCAAAGCGCAGCACCATGATGTTCTGGGCGGTTTCCTTGCCCAGGTAGTGGTCGATACGATAGGTGTCTTTTTCCTCGAAGGTGGCTGCCACGGTCTCGTTCAGGGCGCGGGCGCTCTTCAGGTCCTTCCCAAAAGGCTTCTCACAGACCACACGAGCCCATTTACCGCCAACGCCTTGGTTCAGACCTGCGGCGCGCAGCATTTCTAGGATCGGTTTAAAGGCCTCAGGAGCCGAGGCGAGGTAGAAAAGGCGATTGGCAGGGGCGCCACGTTCTTCGTCGAATTTGTTTAGGAGATCAGCCAGGGCCTTGTAACCGTCCAGATCTTCAAACTCGCTGCGGTGGTAATGGATGCTCTGGGAAAAGCTGGCCCAAAGCTCGTCATTATGGCCTTGGCGGCTGTTCTTGCGGTTGCCTTCCTCCAGCTCCTTGCGGAAGACATCATCCGACTTATCACGGCGGGCAAAACCTACCACCTTGAACTGGGGCGGCAGATCACCTTCCACGGCCACATTGTAGAGTGCCGGGATCAGTTTGCGGTTCGTTAGGTCGCCGGTCGCGCCAAAGATCACCACGGTGCATGGTTCTGCGCGGTGGCGCTGAAGGAGCGTTTCTTGAAAGGGATTTTCCAGTTCAGGCATGATGGGGAAGGGGGATGGGAGATTAGCGCGTGCCCTCCGGCTGGCAACTGGTGATGCAGGCTCTAGGCCAGAACATGGATGAAAAGGCTTCATGGAAAGGATGAGGCCAGTTTTCAGTAAGGCAAAACCGGCGTTGTGATTTGGGCTAGAGAAGGTATGTCCCAAAGGAATTTTCCCGAAGCTGCTGCCATGATTCTCGAAACAATGCTTCAGAGGCTGTTTGCCAGTCTGGTCCACGGTCCCTCCATGAATGCCCGTCCACACCGCTCCCGGCAGCGCTGTGATTGGATGGATTTCAGCCTTTTGCAGGGATTGGAGCCCGCCAGTGCCCTGAAAACCCTGTTGGATAAGCGGAAAATCGAGTTTCCCGTCAAGGTTCCGGTATTCACGGCACCGTCTTTTCCTGAAGCGGAGTGGTCCGACGACCAAAAACAGGCCCGGGATGCCTATCAAAAGCAGACCAAGCTGCTGAAAAAGCTGCGCGACATCGCGGACGACGCCTTGGAATACATGAATGATCATGGAGAATCTTGCCTAGCTCTAGGGTTCCCTCTCATCTCGATGCCCCCAGCCGCAGATGAAAAATCCTTGCGCGGTTCCTCCAGTCGAGTGCTGGCGCCGCTGCTCCTGATGCCGATCCAGCTCCAGGTGCGCACCGGCTCTCGTGCAGGTGTGACCCTGGAATGTGTGGGCGAAGGCGCCGACCTCCTCGTGGCGAATCCGGCCCTTCTCGCTTGGCTTGAGCGGCAGACGGGGAAGTCATTCGGTGAAATCTACCTGGATGAGGAGGCCAGTGATCCCTGGCGAGAGGTGGAGGAGCTTTTAGGGCAGATCAATGCGTTGCTCGATCTGGTGCCGCCACCTGCCTTTCATCACGAAACCGTGCTGGAGGCCGTGCCCATGGCCGATAAGCTGCCGAAATCTGTGTCGGTCCTACCCTCGGCCGTGTTGGGTCTGTTCCCGTTGTCCAATCAATCCCTGCTGAGGGATACCCGCTGGATGCTGGAAAATCAGCCGACACTCCAGGAACCCGTCTCAGCCTTTCTCCATCCGCAGGCTTTGCACGATGAAGCTCCAGAAACCGAGAGCGCGGATGAGTCGGTGACGGTTCAAGGACGCGATTTTGCTCAAGAATGGCTGGTTTCTGCGGCTGACCCTTGCCAAGCCAATGCGGTTCTAGCCTCACGCGAGGCGAAGGCGCTGGTCGTTCACGGTCCACCTGGGACGGGGAAAAGCCAGACGATCACCAACATGATCGCGGATCACCTCGCACGTGGCGAGCGTGTCTTGTTCGTCTGCGATAAACGCACGGCTCTTGATGTGGTGAAGTATCGCCTGGATGCGACTGGGCTGGGGGATCTCTGTGGGGTGGTGCATGATCCCAGTGCGGATCGCAAAGACTTCTACATGGGCCTACGGGAGCAGTTGGAAAACCTCGCTGACACACCGGTTCCGCAGGATCCACGAGGTCAGTTGCAGTCGGTGAATGACCAACTGGCAGCCCTGCATCTGGAACTCGAGAGTTATCGCCAAAAGATTCACGCGAACAGCAATCCAGCGGAGCGGAGTTTTCATGATTTGTTAGGTCAATGGTTGAGTCATGCAGCGAAAGCCGATGCGCCTGTGTTCGATAAGATTCCCGGCTTGCAACTCGCCGAGGTCGAGGCGGCTGCGACGACTGTGGATGAGATGGTGCGCCGCGCTGAGAAGGCTGGTTATCCCACCAATCCTTTTCGAGATTTGTTAGGGATCGGTCTGGCCGATTTTTTAACGCGTTCGACTCGCGATACACATGCGGTGTTTGAGACTCTGGATGCAGCGGCGAAACAGGCGGATGCAGATCGTCCGAATGTGCTTATCATTCCCTTGGATACGGCCAAACCCTTGGTGAATCAGGCGGCGGTGCGTGAATCGGCGGTGGCGCTGCTCCGGGAAATCGCCGTTAGCGCCGACCTCACACTTGCAGGGATTATAGCGCGAGTGGCTGCGCCCAAACGTCAGGAATGGAAGCGTGAGCTTCCTGAGGTGCAGGCTTGGCTTCAACAGTCGGAAACACCGTTGGATCGGGCGATGCTTAGCGGGGCCCGCAGCGCGGGTGTGTTGACCTTGGCGGCGGCCAATCAACACCTCGCAGCTCTACAGGCGTGGGAACCGATTGCGGGGAGCTTTTTCAAGAAGCTCTTTGCTGGATCAGCGAAGAAAGCCGCTACTGCAGCTTTGGTCCCTTTGGGGCTGAGCCTCGATGCAGGTTGGCAGCAAGGGCTGGCCTTTTATCGAGAGGTGAAAAGTCGTCTTCTGGTTAACGATTGGTTAGGTCGAGTGACGGCTGCTGAGGTTGCCTGGCTGGATGATGGCGAGATGCAAACACGGGTAAAGTTGATCCAAAACACCTGGGAACTTCTGGATCTCTTCCAAACCCTCGGAGCGGCAGATGTGCTGCAAGCTCATCTGGATGATCCAACGGCCGTCTATAGGCTGGCCGATGGTTTAACCCAAGAAGTGCGGTGGGCGCAGGCTTTGCATCATCTCAGTCAACTGGTGAGACAAAGTGGTTTGTTTCTCGCAGGGGTGGAGAACGGTTTTATCGAACGTTGGTTGGGGGAAGAGCCAGCGCAGCAGATCACTCATGCTTGGCTTGTTCATCTCACCTCGTTGGAAGACATCGTGCGTCTCCAGCATGCGTTGGAGCAGCTCCCGACGCTCATGCAAGAACCTGCCAAGCAGATGCTTCGGGAGGCCGTGCCAGCGGAGGACATTCAGGCCGCGTTCATACACCAGGCGGTCGAGAACCTGTTGCGGGATCGCTTGCATCATGATCCAGCCTTGGCGGCGATTGATGGGGAGAGGATTGAGGCGGCCTTCGATGCTTTTCTGCGACTATCTCAGGACAAGGTGGTGCATGTGCGGAACTATGTTCGCTTTCTTTGGGTGACTCATCAGCGTGGTCGTTTGTTGGCGAGTACAGGCTCTCAACTCAACAAGCTCGGGGTAGGTCTGAGGCAACGTCTTTATGTGCGTGGCAAGAAGGCGCTGAAGCTACGCCAGATGCTGGCGACGGGGGCCGAAGTGGAAGGAGGAGATCCACTCTTTGATCTCTGCCCCGTCTGGATGGCCAGTCCTTCCACGGTCGCTCAGATTTTTCCGCGCAATGCCATTTTCGATGTGGTCATTTTTGACGAGGCTTCCCAGTGTCGTTTGGAAGAGGCTCTACCCGTTTTGCTCCGTGGACATCGTGTCGTGATTGCAGGTGACCAGAAACAGTTACCCCCCACGCGTTTCTTTGAGTCGGCCTTGGCGGACTCTGGTGATAGTGATGCGGAAACAGCGGAGGAATTGTTTTATCAGCAACAGCAAGAGGCTGAAGACTTACTGACGGCAGCCCTCAATCTGGATGTTCGTGAGGCCTATTTGGATGTCCACTATCGCAGTCGGAATGAGGCGCTGATCGGCTTCTCCAATGAGCAATATTACGGCTCACGCCTGCAGCCTATTCCCGGTCATCCACGCAATAAGGCCCTGAGCACACCGATCCGTCTGCATCGTGTCAATGGCGTGTATGCCGAGAGGGCCAATGTGCAGGAAGCCGAGGCTGCGGTGAATCTCATCGCCGAACTTCTGGCTGAGCCGAATCCACCTTCCATTGGTGTGGCGTGTTTTAATCTCACACAAAAAGAGGCGATTCATGAAGCGCTCGCCAAGCGGGTGGAAAGTGACGCTGAATTTGCCCGCAAGTATGAAGCGGCCAAGACCCGCAAAGGCCGGGATTCCTTCGAGGGGCTCTTTGTCAAAAACCTCGAAAATGTGCAAGGGGATGAACGCGATGTGATGATCATCAGCACCACATTCGGTCCCGACACCCAGGGCAAGTTCCGACGTAACTTTGGAGCCCTATCGCAACGGGAAGGAGGACGTCGTCTCAATGTGCTGGTGACCCGTGCGCGTGATGCGGTGCATGTTCTCACTTCCATTCCCACTGCTGAATACACCGCCGTGGAAGCGGTGCCTCCCGGCCAGATCCCGAATGGACGATTGCAGCTCTATGCCTACCTGCGTTATGCGGAACGTCTGGCCGAGGTCTTTGCGAGTTATCAAGAGGACTTGGAGAAAATGCGCAGGGATGCGAAGCCTGAGTTGAAGGCGTGGGAAACTGCGACTCCCTCACGGCTGGCCACAGCTCTGGGGCAAGCGATGCTGGATCGTCATGAGACGGGCATACACATCCATTGGGGCAATGAGGGTTTTTGCGTGGACGTGGCCTGCATTCATCCGCTGATGCCTGCGGATGTGACGGTGGGTGTGCTCACCGACTTCAGTCGTTTTCACAAGACCCCTGACCCGATCGAGTGGGATATCTTCCGCACCCGAGTTCTGCGCACTCAAGGCTGGGAGATCCAGCGTCTTTGGTCGCCCGTTTTGTTTCGCCGATTTGAAGAGATGCTGCAGCAGGTGAAAGCTGGGCATGATCGCCTCTCCGCCCCGCCTTCCGACAAACAGATTGCTTCTATGGTGGAGTGAGAGTGATTCGACTTACCCACCGGGAGCCGTCAGGGGGCGACCGTTGTCCTTGGGGCCGAGGCCAATCAAAAAAGGCACCGCTGTTCTTGCCCACACCTCGGGACCAGGGTAGTGCCCGGCATCATGACCGAAGCAACTGCGCAGCATTCGGGTATCAATGATGCCTGGGTTTAAAGGAATGACAGCCACCTTACCACCGGTCTCCTGAGCCACGGCCTGAGACAGACCTTCAATGGCGTATTTCGTGGCGCAGTAGGGGGCCACCTCGGGGGCGGTGCAGCGGCCCCAACCCGAGGAAAAATTGACAATGACACCGCTGCCCCGCTCCAGCATGGGTGGCAGCAGATGACGCATCACATGGGTCGGGCCTTTGATGTTGATATCCACGACTCGGTCAAACTCATCCGCGCTCACTTCCCAGATCGGAGCATTGGCATTGACGATGGCGGCATTGTTGAGCACGAGATCCGGGAGTCCGCAGTGTTTTTGGAGGAGGTGACAAAAATGCTCGACGATATCGGCGTGGGCGACATCGCAGGGCTGGAACCAATGCGGCTGAGGGAACTCTTTCTGTAGGGCGGAAATCATCTGTTCGTCGCGTGCACAGCCTGCGACTGTCCATCCACGGGCGATGAACTCAGGGATCATGGCTCGGCCAAGGCCGCGGCTACAGCCGGTGATCAGAACGATTTTGGGCTTCTTCATGGGGTGTTTTCAGTGCATTCTTCCCACAAAGGAGCCATTTCCCAAAAGAAAACCGCGCCCGTGAAGTCCTTTGACGCCGTATTGCGCTTTACCCGAATCACACTCTCTTTCATCATGTCCGCTGCCATGCCCACCGTTCAGACGACGGCGAATAGCCGCACTTTCCCCAAGTTCGATCTCTATCGTCTCCTACATACCGTTTTTCAGCCCACTTTTGGCTGTAAAGTTTGTATCCTCATTGATCTGCCAGACCTCGCAGAGGCCCAAGGCATGGCTTTCTTGGAAAATCCAGAGCGGGCTGTGCAACGTCAAGCCCACAAGCACTTTTACCTGGGGCTGAAAAACGGCGTGCTCGATGAGCTGGCCATGAAGGGCGGCGAAATGTATGCCTACCAGCAGACCGGCGGCAGCAATCTGGATCTCCCCGATGAGTGCGTGGACATGGAAGGCAAGGCACTGAGTCTAGAGAAGGATATTTACCCGAACTACGACATCATTCTGTGCATCTCCACCTTCTCCGCCACAGCGCCTCTCACCGCCTTTGCCAAGCAGTATGGATTCCGTGGCGCGACTCTGCATGGTCTTAACGACATCATCCTCAATACCGGCCTTGCGGTCGATTATGATGAAGTCAGCCGTGATGCTGAAAAACTGCGTTTGGCCATGACCAAGGCCGACTCTGTGGAGATCGACTTTGCTCTCGAAAGCGGTGAGATTCTCACGGCCAAGCTTGAACTGAGTGGCCAGGAGGCCCAGAAAAGCCATGGCCTCTGCCGTGGCACCACGCCAGACGTGGCTAACCTACCGGCGGGCGAGGTCTATTTCGTGCCGACAGGTGCGGAAGGTTTCTTCCCCATGAAGTATGAAAACGGCACCCTGGGGAAACTCACGGTCACGGGTGGACGCATCATCAAGAGCGAGCTCATCGCTGGGGATCAGGCCACCATTGATGTTCACAACGCCAAGCTTCAAGACGATCCGATGACGGGCGTGCTTGGGGAACTCGGTTTTGGCACTCAGGTGCTGCCTGTTTCAGGCGCTGATATTCAGGATGAAAAAGTGCTGGGCACCTGCCACATGGCCACGGGGCGCGACGATCATCTCGGTGGCCACATTACGCCGGCTCAGTTCAAACGACATCAGAATGCCACGCATGATGATATCCTCTTTGCCCCTCACAAAACACCAAACTTCGATATTAAACAGGTGCGGATGCAGCGCGGTGATCAGCACGAAATCCTGATCGAGCACTTCCAGCCGGCCAAGTATCTGCTGGAAGCTCTGGCTGCTGAGTAGTGTCTTTTTCTGACAGGATTAACAAGATTTTCAGGATTCACAGGAGGCTTTGAAGGAGTCTAACCGATGATCTGTTATCCAATTTTGTTAATCCTGAAAATCATGTCCATCCTGTCTAAAAAGGTCCCGATCCCGCGTGAACATCTACGAAACCCGTCGCCTGCTCGATGAATACCTGCTCTTTCACTACGGAGCTCCGCATGAGGTGCTGCCGTGGGAGGAGGGGCCCAAGTCGGCGTTGGGGTTTGCGGTGCGGACGGTGACGGAGCTGGCGGATTTGGATAAACCGATCCACATAGCCTTGGATCTCGGCTGTGCAGTCGGGCGTTCGTCGTTTGAACTCGCCAAGCATGCTGAGTCGGTGGTCGGGATTGATTACAGTCACAGCTTCATCGAAGCGGCGACGGCATTGACTTGGAATGAGTTGTCTTACCTCCGGTTGGATGAGGCGGCGGCGACGACTCGCTTAGCGGCCAAAGTGCCTGTGGATTGCCCATGCGATCGCGTGAAGTTCGAGCAAGGCGATGCCATGCATTTGCGCGAGGACCTCGGCAGCTTCGATCTCGTGCATGCCGCTAACTTGCTGTGCCGATTGACGGATCCCGCTTTGCTGATCTCACGGTTACCTGACCTAGTGAAACCAGGCGGGCAACTTCTGTTGGCGACCCCATGCACTTGGCTGGAGGAGTTTACACCGAAAGGTCATTGGCCCACGGGTTCGACACGGGATTGGTTAAAACAAGAGCTCGCAACGCACTTCGAATTGGATCTGGAAAAGAACCTGCCGTTTTTGATTCGTGAGCACGCTCGCAAATATCAGTGGAGTGTCGCTCTCGGGACGCGTTGGATCAGGAAATGATCCGCTGCATGCATTTTGGTCACGAAAACATCATAAATACGGGCGTGCTACGGACGTAGAGGGAACATGCTTATCTCTCGACGTCGTTTCATTCCATCGGTCCTGGCTGCGGGTGTGTCATCCTCTTGGTTAGGTCAGGTTCAGGCTGCGACAAGGCGGCCGATCAAGATCGCGGCTAAGCTCGGCATGATCAAAGATGGCAAGACGATGCTGGAGAAGTTTGAAATCGCCAAGCAAGCGGGTTTTGATGGGCTTGAGCCTGGAGGCCCATTCAAGGATGAAGAGGTGGCCGAAATGCTGGAAGCGATCCAGAAAACCGGTGTTGTTGTGCCGGGGACGGTGTGTCCCAAAGGTGGTCGGCAGATGGGATCTTCCGACGAGAAATTGCGCCAGGAAGGCGTGGAGCTTTTCAAGCAGTCCCTACAGCAAACGAAGGCTCTGGGAGGCACGACGGTGCTGATGTATCCAGGGATCGTGGATGAGGGGCATCGCTATGCGGAGGTGTATGAAAATCTGCTGCGATCCACCCGTGAGGTTCTGCCGGTTGCTGAGGAGACGGGAGTCAAGATTGCGCTCGAAAACGTCTGGAATAACATCTTCCTGAGCCCGCTGGATGCGGTGCGTTTTGTGGATGAGATCGGCAGCCCCTATTGCGGATGGTTCTTTGATATCGGCAACATTGCGCGCTTCGGTTGGCCGGAGCATTGGGTGCGAGCCTTGGGCGGCAAACGCATCTTTAAACTGGATATCAAAGACTACAGTACGGAGAAGCACCTGAAGCAGGGGCCTTGGGCGGGCTTTGACTGCGAGATCGGTGACGGGGACATTAACTTTGCCGCTGTGATGAAAGCCTTGGATGAAGTCGGCTACACCGGAGGCTGGATCTCCGCCGAGGTAAAAGGGGGCGATTTGACCCGCCTGAAAGACATCGTCTCACGCATCCAACGGGTGCTGGAGGCGTGAGGGAAGTCCGTGAGGAATTGATTAACGATCAACGATAGAAATCCAGCGTGCGAGCCACGCCATCTTTCCAGTTCACCAGCACTTCATAGCCCATGGCATCACGGGCGGCGGAGATATCGGCCAGAGAGTTGCGGACATCACCTACACGTGGAGGTTGAAACTCGGGTTCGAGCTTTTGGTTCGTCAGTTGGTTTAACTCCTCAATCAGCTGAAGCAGGGAGATGGACTCACCGGCGGCGGTGTTGAAGAACTTGCCGGCCACTTTTTCCGCAGGGGCTTCAGCGGCCAGGAGATTGGCGGAAACGGCGTTGTCCACGAAGGTGAAATCGCGGGCTTGCAGGCCGTCACCGAAAACGAGAGGGCGCTCACCTTTGAGCATGGCCGTGCAGTATTTGGCGATCACGCCTGAGTAGGGCGAGTCGAAGGCTTGGCGAGGTCCAAAGACATTGAAGTAACGCAGACCGACGGTTTCCAAACCGTAGAGGCGATGGAAGAGCTGGCAGTATTTTTCGCTCCCATACTTCTGAAGCGCATAGGGCGAGAGCGGGTTGGGAGGGAGGCTTTCGTGTTTAGACGGAGCGTCCGAGTCGCCGTAAATGGAGGACGAACTGGCGAACATCAAGCGCTTCACGCCTGCATCACGAGCCGCGATGAGGACCTTCAAAGTGCCATCGAGATTGTCCACGTTGCTTTCCCAAGGCTGAGCAACGGAGCGAGGAACGGAGGGCAGGGCGCCTTCATGAAAGACCCAATCACAGCCCGGCATGATTTTTGCCAAGAGAGCTTCATCAGCGATGCTTCCTTCGATGAATTCGAGGTCATCACCCGACTTTTTCCAAGCCAGATTTTCGACTTTACCAAGGCTGAGGTTGTCGAGAATGACAACGCTGGCTCCGCGAGCGCAGAGAGCTTCCGCAATGTGAGAACCGATGAATCCGGCACCGCCGGTAATGAGGGCTTTCATGAGAAAAGGGACAGGGTGGGGCTGTTGTGGATTGGGGTTGGCGAAAGTTGGAAGGAGCAAGGCAGACGATCATGGAGTCGACCCCTGTCTCCTAGACAACCAGCGGGTTAAGCTTTGTGATAATGTGGCTTGCCTTTCAGGAGGCTGCCAAAGGCATTGCGGGTATCCACGATCAGTTTCGCGTGTTCAGCGATGAGGGGATAATCCACGGCTTTGTGATTGGTGGCGAGCAACACGAGATCAAAACTGGCGATGCTCTCCGGCGTCAGTGCGACGCTCTCCCGTCCTGCGAAGTGGCCGTGCTCACGAGAGGGGCGGATCACTGGCACGTGGGGATCGTGGTAAGCGACATCGGCCTTGGCTTCTTCGAGGAGTTCCCACAGTACATAGGCGGGGCTTTCGCGGTCGTCATCCACATTCGGTTTGTAGGCGATGCCGAGAAGAAGCACGCGACTGGTGCTGAGTTCTTTGCCCACCGTAGCCAGCGCTTCACTGGAACGCTGGATGACGTAGCTGGGCATGGCCGTATTGACCTCACCCGCGAGCTCGATGAAACGAGTCTCCTGACCATACTGGCGAGCTTTCCAAGTGAGGTAGAAGGGATCAATCGGGATGCAATGCCCGCCGAGGCCCGGGCCGGGGTAAAAGGGCATGAAACCAAAAGGCTTGGTTTTGGCGGCTTCGATCACTTCCCAGACATCGATACCCATCTTGTCGTAAACGACCTTGAGTTCGTTCACCATGGCGATGTTGACGGCGCGGAAGATGTTTTCCGTGAGTTTAACCGCCTCGGCAATTCGGCAGGAGTCCACGGGGACGAGGGTCTGAATGGCGCGCCCATATACCGCCATGGCACGCTTTTGGCATTCGGGGGTCAGGCCACCGATGACTTTCGGAATGCGGGCGACGTCACTCAGGGGATTGCCCGGGTCTTCGCGCTCCGGCGAGAAGGCAAGGTGGAAATCCACACCTGCTTTGAGTCCCGAGCCTTCTTCGAGAACCTCACGAAGTTCGCCGTCCGTCGTCCCTGGGTAAGTGGTGGATTCCAGCACGACGAGTTGCCCTTTTTGCAGATAGGGAGCGATGGCTCGGCCTGTGTTAAGGACAAAACTGAGATCAGGTTGATTGCCTGGCGCCAAAGGAGTCGGCACACAGATGATGAGGGCGGAGCACTCGGCGGCGCGGGAAAAATCGGTGGTTGCCGAGAAGCGCCCTTCGGTGACGGCGGAGGCGATGTCCGTTTCTGAAATGTGGAGAATGTAGCTCTGGCCTGCATTCAATTTATCCACTTTTGCAGAATCAATATCGAGGCCTAGGACTCGGCTGCCACATTGGGCAAATCGTAAACTAAGAGGGAGGCCGACGTATCCTAAACCAATGATGCCAATGAGTGAGTCGGGAGCCATGATGGGAGATGCGAGAGCTAACGCGGCTTGTCTATGCAAGAATTGTCCCATCGTTGCCACCATTTTTCAGGGAAATCCTACACACTGGGAAAACAAGAGGGCATTCTTGACGCTTGCAAAGCCCAACCCATAAGGGATGTTGATCGGTGCCGCTGTCTTTTGGCAGTGAGGTGCGTGTTCCCTGAACTTCAAGCTGCATACCTCATGATCCTTCGCCTTACTCTCGCTCTCACAGTGGGTGCTCTTTTGAGCAGTTGTGCATATCCTTTCGGCCATAGTTCCTATGGAAACTACTATGGTAGCCGAGGTGGTGACGCTGCCGCTCCTCGCACATATGTGCCCAGAGAAGTTCAGCGAGAGCGTTCCATGTTCTAGATCGAGTGATTCTAGAGCTTTATTTGCACATGGTTTAAAGCCCTGTGCCTGATGATTTTACTCTTCTGTTTGCTGCATGCGCTTTACGTCCTCGTCTCCCTTCCTACCAGCATTTACGGTTCTAGAATCGCTGCTAATGATGGGGCTGATGACTATTTTGGCTCTGGCTAGCTGGGCGATCTATCTGAAAGAAACGGATCCCAATCGAAAAGGGCCCGGTGTGTGGGAGAAGGTTGAGCAGCCTTTTATTCCGGCGTTCCATGAGACGGATCAACCAATGATCATGGTCCCGGATCCCCCCCTCCAAGAGAAATTTGGCCAGCCCGAGTGATCCGTTGGGCGATCTATCAAATGACAGGTAGTCTTTATAGCCAAAGCTGACTGTTTAATGCATGGATGCTGAAACGAAGGTGGCTGCCAAAAGAGCATGGTTGGCCCGCGCGGGACATGCCCTCATTGAGGCTTCAGAAAACGAAGGTTGCGGGATGCTGTTAGTGCGGTGGCTGCGCTTTCTGACTCTGTGGACGACGTTGCTGTATATTGCGGTCTTGGTTGGGCTTACCTTGGTTTCAAGTTGGGTCGGTGAGAGGAATCCGACGACGGCCTTTTTGCTTTTTTTACCACCGGCGATTTGGTGGCTGCCTGCCTTGCCCTTGGCTTTGATGACTCTTTGCCTGCATCGGCGTGCCTTATGTCTCCTCGCGCTGACGATGGCATGGTTTGGATATGATTTTTTGGGGTGGCGATGGAACCTGAGTGGCCATGAGCGAGAGGGCGGGAATGACGCTTTGATTGTTATGACCAACAATCATGGGCAGCATATGAATCAAAGTTTGCAGCCCTTTAAGAACGCTACTCAGCCCGATGTGATCGTTCTTCAGGAGAGTCCTGGCAAGGCATCTAGCTATGAGAGGTCCGGCAACTACGCCGAGTTTCCCTTCATGCAGAGTGTGCGGGAACACACCATTTTGAGTCGCTATCCTATTTTGGAGAGTTCAGCACTGGCATCGTTGCCCGGACAGTCTCCCAAGGCGGTGCGATTCGTGATCGATTGGAAGGGAAAGCAAGTTGCCCTTTACAGTGTACACTTGCATTCACCTCGCGAAACTTTGGCATATCAAAAATGGGGGCCGTTTTTGTATGGCATTTTAGGACTTCCCGGAACCCCTTGGGCGGAGAAGCGCCAGCGCCTACAGCAGTTTTGGAATGGCCAGATTGCCGATGCCGAGATCGTCTTAGCCGCGATCCGTCAGGATTCTTTACCTGTGATCGCCGCTGGGGACTTCAATGCTCCCCACATAGGTTACATCCACAGGATGATCACTCGGCAGCTCAAGGATTCACATGCAGAAGCTGGCCAGGGGTTCGGTCTCACCTTTCCTGGTTTTACCAACAACCCGTTGAGTGCTGGCGGTCCATGGATGCGAATTGATTACGTCTTTTATGATCGCCACTGGGAGGCAATCCAATGCGTAACAGAACCCGATCGCCCTTCCCAACACCGAGCTTTAGCTGCGACGCTGGTGCTTAAAGACCTTGAGCGAAGCCCTGATTAAACCTTGTGAGCGAGGATCAAATACTGACCGCCCAAGGGTAGCTTGCACAAGGCAGGCTCTAGGGGGCGAAGCGCTTTAAGGCTGGCAGGGAAGACGAACAAATAGTCTCTCAATCCGATCTTAAATCCAGCCCTCTCCATGTGGCGGGCTGCTTCGCCAGGGAAAAGCATGATGGCATCGCGGTCAAAGGGAACGCGACTCATCAAGAGATGCACGATGGGATTCCACTTATTGTTTTCCCAGAAGGCAAACCAGCCACCAGGGCGCAGACTGTCATAAACGTGCTGAAAGGCTTCCTGCCGTGCTGCGATGGGAATGTGATGGAACACGCCGTTACAGAAAGCGAGATCCAGAGTGTGTTTGGGCAGCTTGTCCACATCATGGATGAAAGTGCAGGCTGGATCTGGGTGTTCCTTGCTCGCTTCAGTGATCGATTCGCTGGAGGGATCGTAGCCGATGTAAGTGTCCAATCCCAATCCCGACACGAGCAACGGGGCCGAGGTGCCTGTCCCGCATCCGAAATCCAGACAACTCTTGGGCGTCAGACCCACTTCTTTCAGCCGGGCCTTCAGCCACTCGATCCGGGTTTCGGCAAAGTATTCCTTGGTCTCGCCGGTGAACTTGAGCCCCCTGTTGATGGCAGCATCGTAATCGCCTGCGTAGGCGTCGAATTCAGCGGTGGGGGCTTCAGGCATGGCAGAGTTTGATGGGAGTTAGGCTTTCAGGGCCCAGTCGAGGAGCGACTGAGCGTCTCGCCAGACACCGCTTTCGGTATCGTTCAGCACAATCACGATGCGGCGTCGGCCATTGCGCTCACCACTGGCCACGAGACAATACCCGGCGGCATCGGTGTAGCCGGTCTTCATGCCGTCGCAGTAGCTCGCGCTACGCAGCACACGATTGGTATTGGAGAGTTCCGTCACACGGCCGTTAGGCCATTTGAAGGAAAAGTTCTGCAGCTTCACGATCGCACGGATGTCAGGCTTCGTGTCGCATGCTTTGGCGATGACGCTCAGATCACGAGCGGTGCTGAAGGGCTCATCTCCGTCACGGGCGGGCAGGCCGTGAGGGTTCACGTAATGACTATCCTTGAGGCCGAGTTCTGCGCATTTGGCATTCATCTTGGCGACGAAGGCTTCCAGACTGCCTGCGTTGTCACGAGCCAGCGCCTGAGCGATGTCATTGGAGCTTTTCACCAGCACCGCCGTCAGGAGTTGACGGCGAGTGTATTGCTCGCCCGCTTTCAGCCCCAGGCGCACAGGCGCACATTGGGTATCGCTTTGCTCAATCGTGACGATTTTGTCGAGATCTCCTGCCTCCACTACGAGGAGGGCGGTCAGCAACTTGGTCGTGCTGGCAATGGCACCGCGTTTATCAGGATTTTTCTCGAAAAGGACTTCGTCCGAGTCGACATCGATCACGATAACACGGTCAGCACTGACCTGGGGAATAGGGCCGCGCAGCTCCTTGATTTCGATCTCACGCCTCACCCGTTTGGTCTTTTCCACCTCATCAGCCAGCTGCTCCTGTAGCATGGCCACATTCTTTTCCTTGGCCACGAGGTCGAGGCGGGCGCTTTCCAGGACTTGCTTCTCTTTGGCCAGGGCGAGTTCGCGCTGGATGACGGCCGCTTCTTTGGCGTTGACCTCTTCTTCCCGCCATTTCAGCTTTTCCTCACGTTGAGGATCTTCAAGGCAGCCAGTCAGAGGCAGTAGGACCAGCAGGGTAATCCACCGGCAGGGCTTGGATGTTGGGAAAGAGATCATATCACAGTTCAGCCAGAAGTTCTTTCAGCCGGGGGGCAGGCCATTGTCCGGGAGCATTTGACTCACCGAGATAGCCGTAGTTGAGCAAGCTGCCACACTTTGCAAGGACCAACCGCGAGACTCTGCCCAATGGCCCCATCCCCATGCAGGAGAGGCGCAGGCGATGGACCTCCGAGGTGAGCGCGATCAGGCGGGTCAGGTCGGTAGAATTATTCAGGAACGTAGCGATCTTCACTGCGTCCAGCCCCGCGGGTTGAGCAAAGTTGATGGCCCCGCGCAAGACTTCCTCCCCAGGGGTGGTCTGGAAATCGTGGAAGGATCCCATGACACGCACTCCCATTCCTTGAGCTTTTTGCACCAGAGGGCGCATTTCCATGGCGCTGCGCAGCTCGATATCCACGAGAGCGGCGAGGTCGAGGAGAGGCTCCAGCAGGGCGATTCTGCCAGCGGCTTCCACCGTGCCCTGTCCACCTTCTGCCGGATGACGGGCCGTAAGCAGCACAGGCGTTTGATTGCCCACGAGAGCGGCTCGCACTTTTTCCGCAGACAGTTGCAGCGTGTCCAGACGGAGCTCGATGACGTCGCAAGCAGCCGTTTTCTGCTCAAGGCTGTAGCTTGCCCAGAGGTCCAGAGTGGCAGGATCGGGGATGACTCCCACCGCCAGTGGGCGAGAAGAGAGGAGCAGATTGCTGGAGGAAAGCAGTTGAGGCATTCGCTAGGTTTGCTATAATTTTAATAGGAATAAAGGACCGTTTGTAGGCTATATTAACGCGACTATGCTTGGCCGCCGACAAGAAATCAATTTGCAGCTCACCCAGCTACTGGATAGCGCTTTGCTTATTTTCTGTCTTTGGCTTGCTCACTTTTTACGTTCGACCGTCCTATCTGGGATATGGCCGGAGTTAGTGGAGATCCCCCCGATGGAGAAACTCTACTGGGTGATGGCGGTCGTCGGCCCTTTCACACCCCTGGTGCTGGAGGCACGTGGTTTTTACAGCAACCTCTATCATAAGACCCCAGCGCAGAGTTTGCGCCAGTTAGCAGAAGCACTGGTGATCATGGGCATGATCGTGGGCACCTTTGTCGTGTTTTTAAAATGGGAAGTGCCTAGCCGCTCGGTGGTGATCTTCGCGGTGGCGATGGCAGGGACCGCCCTGCTGATTCGGGAGAGTGTGCAGCGGCATCGGCTACGCCAGCAGATCTCCTCTGGAGCTGGGCGTGAGTGTGTGCTGCTCGCTGGGCTGGAGGCGGATATTCAGCGTTTTTTGGACATGCTGCCGCCCGAGCAACTGGCCAGTATCGAGGTGGCGGACCGCATTGATATCACTACCCGGCCGATCAGTGATCTAGTGAAGGCCATGCATCAGTACTCCGCCGTGCGGGTCATCTTTGCCGCACAACACGTGCATTTCAGCAAGATTGAAGAGGCCGTGCAGGCCTGTGAAACCGAGGGTGTGGAGGCCTGGATTGCTGCGGATTTCTTTCAGACAGCCATCGCTCGGCCCACCTTTGATGTGTTGGGCGGTCGGCTCATGCTGGTATTCCATAGCACGCCTCAGATCTCTTGGGCGTTGTGGTTTAAAGAGATCGTGGATCGGGTGGGAGCTGCCGTCTTGCTCGTGCTGTCCCTGCCGCTGTGGCTCATCGCCATCATTGGCATTCGGTTCTCCTCGCCTGGGCCTGTTTTTTTTCGCCAGGAGCGTTCCGGCCGTTATGGGAAGCCCTTTAAGATGTGGAAGTTCCGCACCATGAGCCTGGATGCCGAGGAACGGCGGGCAGAGCTGGAGGCAGTCAATGAGATGGACGGCCCCGTGTTTAAAGTCACACGTGATCCTCGCATTTTTGCCTTTGGCCGCTGGTTACGGCGGATGAGCATCGATGAACTGCCACAGCTTTTGAACGTATTGCGTGGGGAGATGAGCCTCGTCGGGCCCCGTCCCCTTCCGGTCTATGAGATCGAAAAGATCGAGAAGCATGCTCAGCGGCGGCGTTTGAGTGTGAAGCCGGGGCTCACTTGTTTATGGCAAGTGACAGGACGCAATGGCATCCGTAACTTCGAGGAATGGGTGGCGCTGGACCTGCAATACATCGACAACTGGTCCTTGTGGTTGGATCTGAAAATCCTCCTTCGCACCCTGCCCGCTGTGCTGCGGGGAGCCGGGGCTTCTTGAACGAAGAGTTCGTCTCGGATTCCTTCCTTGCAACCTACGGAGGTTTCTCCGAAATAAGCGGCCACCGCATGCTTCTCCTCCGAGCATAGTCGCTTTTCTGTTCCATGACGCCGATCTCCTTTTGCTGTGTGACCTACAATGCCGAGCGCACCCTTGATGCGACTCTCTCCAGCCTAGTGGGTCTGGCCGACGAGATTATTGTCGTGGACTCTTTCAGCACGGATTCGACTCTGGACATCGCCCGCCGTTACACGTCAAAAATTACCCAGGAGCCTTATCTGTATCATGGCGTTCAAATGAATAAAGCCATTGCCTTGGCTAGCCATGATTGGGTGTTTTGTGTGGATGCTGATGAGTCCGTAAATGCTGAGTTAGCTCAGATTTTGAGGGCATGGAAAGAGAAAGGACCTGTTCATCACGATGCTTACAGGGTCCATCGGGAGTGGCTGTTCTTGGGACGCAGCCTGCATGCGTTTTATCCCGTCTCATCGCCAGATCGAGTGGTCCGCCTCTTCAATCGGCAGTCAGTTCAGTTCAATGATCGTCCTGTCGATGATAAGCCTGTAGGATTTAAGAGTTGTAGCATTTTACCACTGCCTGGCCTACTGGTCCATGATACGACAGGCTCCATTCACGACCTATTTGGCAAGGTGAATCATTACACGAGCCGTGCAGCACGCGGCACCGATCAAAGCGAGGTCACCAGTGCTTCATTGGGAAAAGTCATCACACGGCCTTGGGTTGCAGCCTTCAAATGGTATCTCGTAAAACAAGGATATAAAGATGGTTTCCCCGGAGTGGTTTTGGGGATGTACGCCTTTCTTTACACCTTCCTCAAGTATGCGAAGCTCTACGAGCGCAAGCTGCTGGCGAAGGGTAAGCCTAACTAGACGTTCGTGATTTTGGGTGACTCAGGGTTTGGCAGCGGTGAAAGCCTTTTCAATGAAGCCACCCCGTGTCTTCGTTTGCGTTAGTGTGGAAGTCGGAACGCCGAGCTTCTGAGCAAGCTCCAGCCAGCGCGTGCGGGTAGCGTCATCAAGGGCTTTATCCAGTTCCACAGCATGGCCGGGATTGGCCTCGTAATACTGGCCATGCAAGTTCTTGCCACGCTGGCCAAGTTTCGCAGGCATGGGATTGAGGCCATGCAGGCCGCCCGCAGTGCCCCACCACTGGACGGCGGTGAAGAGAGTATGTCCTGGCGGCACATCTGCGACATAGAGGGTGGCTGAGTGATCCGCCCAGAGCAGGGTTTGAAGCTTGGGCACGGGGACATCCTGCACGCTTTGGCCGGATTTTGCAGCAAGTGCAGCGGCGTGTCCTGTCGCTTGTCCCAGGGACATCCAGATCGGTTCCAGCCGCAGGGCACAGAACCCGACGTGAGAGGAAGAGAGCGCTACGGGAACCAAGAGGTTTGTGCATTCAGCAGCCTTGGGCACCAGTGCACCATACGGGATCTGGTAAGGCGGCACAGGATTGTAGAGCTCGCCACCATGCTTGCCGCCGATTTGAGGTCCTTCGTGAGAGGTGCCGTGGCAGTTGTTCCCATAGTCTCCCATGGCGATGGAGTCCGTGAACAGCTTCGCCCGCGCGTCTCCAGCGGCGTGCTCGCTATCCTGTTGCACATAGATATGCTCCCCCGTCATACGGCGGGCTTCGCGCACATAGAGTTGGGGTGGCAGGTGGTCGGTCTCGGTGAACTCGTCTTTACACCATCCCCAGGCTCTTGCCGGTTCCTGGATATGAGCCGGAACGGCTTCATCGTTGATCAGGAAGTAAAGCAATCCCACGTTGTAACGGAGATGTTCGGCGAAGATGGCTTGGCGTGCAGCGGCATCCCCTTCCGGCCAGCCTAGATTATGTCCCGGCATGGAGAGGCGAACAAGGCCGCGAGAGACATCGTTCAAGTCATACTTGTGGTTCGGTAAAGCCGGTGTTTGAGCCTTCACGATGCATTTGGAAGGATAACCAAAGACGCGCTCGATTTCGCCAGGCTTGAGAAAATCCAGCACGGGCAGGAAATCCTCCCGTTTGTAGCCGGCAGGTGCAGCGATCGGAACGCGATTGGCAGAATCATCGGTAGCGCAGAAGCGGAAATTGTAGGCCTGCAATTGCGAGTCACCTTTTTCAGGAGCTAGAGATTCGCCATAGTCATCCCGCCCTTCACGTCCGACATGATAACTGACGCCTGCTTTCGCTAAGAGGTCGCCCTCATAACTGCCATCCACGAAGACCTTGGCATGAACACTCAAACCTTTGAAGTGAATCGCACCGATCTGGGTGCCCTCCTTTTCCACCTTTTCCAGCGCGGCGCCACGGTGAATCTGGATGCGCGATTCCCCCGCCAGCATTTGCTCCAAGATCAGGAGGTTCACTTTGGGCTCGCCAAAGGTGCCTTCGAAGCAGGCTTTGACCTGCTCTGAATCGGCACCGTAAGTCTTCACATAATAGGCTTTCACCTTCTGGCTAAACTCCAGAAAGCTGCCCGTGAGGGATTCCAGCGAATGGAAGTCGGTGTGAGATAGACCGCTGGTCAGCAAGCCTCCGATGCGGGCCGTCGGCTCGACCAAAACCACCTCACTGCCTGAACGCGCGGCTGAAAGAGCGGCCGCAACACCGCCGGGAGTGGCACCATAAATGCACACATCCGTTTGCAGGTCAGCAGCGGATAAGCCCGTGAAGGCGGCGAGAATGAGAGACAAAGCAACGAGACGCATGGCGGGTAGGGCCAAGCTATACGTCACTGAGGCAGCCACTCCAACAAACCTTCCGCAGTCTTTTGATAAATCACGGTTTTGGTTTTCTCGGGATGATCAGGGCCTTCGGGCAAAAGTTGCCCCTCTGGATTGAACCAAGTGGTGCGTCCTGCTTGATAACGTATCCAGCCCATGAGCTTGCCGGCCTCATCATAACGGCGGATATCTCTCCAGGGTTTAGGTGTTGTTAGACGAGGGTCCACCCAAGCTGGTGCGGTGGAGCGTTCCAGCACCTCTGGGAACAAGGCCTGACTCATGACGGTCAGGTTCAAACCGCTGATGTAGTAGCGATCTGCCAGTGAAATCCGGTCTGGCGGTGCTGATGTCGTGACATGTCCGTTGGCCTCAACCATGAGCACATTGAGATCCTGGAGGCGTTTGATTTCCCTTTGGATATCGCCTGTTGCGCTCGTCTTCGGCGATTGGGCCGCGAGGGGGACCAATTCCTTTTGAAAGGTGAGGTAGAGATCGGTGAATCCGGCAATGGCTTCCAGTGACCGTTCGATGGCTGTGCGGACGGTCAGGCCACGATCACCTTCCAGTTTTTCATTCAGTGTCTTGGCGAGGTCATCCTGAAGACTGTTTTTCAGGATCGGAGCACTGTCCTTGCGGGTTTCATCGGACTCTAGTTTTTGGATCGATTGCCAACGTTGATTGAGCGGTATCCAGATCTTTTGAAGGCTTTGACGTTCTGGTTCTGTCAGCAGCTTTTCCATGAGTCGGCTGCGCAGTCCATCTCCGGCGAGCGAGGCGGCGAGCATGGCCTTCAGCCAACGTAGGTCACGCGGATCGTTGGGGAGTCCGAGATCTGGATTATGCACCTGATAACAGATTTCCGATGAGTGTCCTTTCTCATCATAAAAATGCATTTCGTTAGGCAGCATGTAGAAGCTGAGGATGGCAGGGGCGCTCACGGTGAGGCCATTGGTGGCGAAGACACCAATGTCCACGCGATGGCTGCGAAGCCCTTTCAATGTCTTGATCGGAGGCTGCCAGCGCACATGCAGTTCGGTGATGGCGCCTTGGGCCGAGTTTTCCAGTCGGATCAGGCGCGGGTCACCCTGCAGAAGTTGCCAGCGGAGTTGCACCGGTCTGCCCATAAGGTCGGCACTTTTTTTCGTACTGATCTTCATAACATGCTCGGAGGTGTTTCCTCGCATGATGCGGGCAATCGAGACAGGGGTGTCGGCCAGCTTCCAAGGGTGGGCTTTCTCCGCCTCAAAGTAATCCCGACCGTTTTGCATCTCCGTCTCTTCGATGACTTCAATTTGGGGCAAGGGAGGGATTTGAGGTGGTCGCATGTCATGAGCCATGCGCATCATCTTCTCTTCGTCGAGATCCGCTGCATCGAAGACGACTGGGTGGGCGATGCCTGTGAAATAATCCTCTTCTTTTTGAACCCGTTTGTTAGACTGGCGGAAGATGGCTTGCACAGTCGGCATCAGCAGTCGCTTTTCGATCAGTAATTGCTGCGTCGCCGGAGGGAATGCGGCGATGGTGGTCAGCACGGAATTGAGAAAAGGCTGATCGCTCCCCGACGAACCTTGCGAGATGAGAGTGCAGGCGTTGTTGGTAGGATAGAGATCCCCATAACCGCCGACACCATTGCCGCCGGGATCGTAGTCCTGATGCTCCGGATAAATCATCAGGTTACAGGCCAGATACTGCATCATCAGGAAACGCTGACCTTGAGGATCTATCTGATACATGCGTGGCAGGCTGCCGCCTTTATCCGCAGGGGCGGACATGGAGCAATTGCCTACCGTGGGTGAGGTGCGCAGGGCAACGGCGGGTCCCATCGCTGGGCCACTCTTCGAGTCCGGCTTGAAGATTTGAAGTTGGGGATAGCGCCCTGGTTCCAACGGGGAGTGCTGACCGTCCCGATTTTCATACGTGATGGCGGTGAGTCCTGCTGCGGTCCCGGCTTGATACCAATCGTTGAGCAGTTTTCCCACCGCGTCGCCGCGTGTGGTGACCTGCGCTGTGGCGCTGACACAGAGGAGAGCGCAGAGGCCGAGGAGCCTCTGCCAAAAACAAAAAAGGTGCATCCTCACGGGCAACAGCATCCCGTGAGCCGACATCCTGTCAATCAAATGCCGGATGAGGAAAGTATCACACCAGGTCAGCGCGGGTATAAGCCGCCACGACGGGGTAACCTTTGCTCTCAATGTTGTCCCGTCCGCCTTCTTGGCGATCCACCAAAATCAGCGCAAAAGCCACCTTACCACCCTCGTCCTCGATGGCCTGGATCGCTTTCAGGGTGGAGTCACCCGTGGTGATCACATCGTCCACCACCACGACGGGTTGAGCGGGATCAAAGTTCCCCTCGATGCGCTTGCCCCGTCCGTGGCCCTTGGGTTCTTTACGCACGTTGAAGGCTTGTACGACCTTGGCGTCACCCGCTAGGCTCGAGGTCATCGCGACGGCCAACGTCAGGGGATCTGCCCCCATGGTCAGGCCCCCCAGAGAGCCAACGCTGATTCCCAGGGCTGCCTCTTTTTGGCGCAGTAAATCATGCAGCACCCGACCCACCAAAACCGCACCACGCGCATCCAGAGTGGTCAACCGGCAGTCCACATACAGATCGCTCTCTTTGCCTGAAGCCAGAGTGAATTTTCCAGTTTTGACGGATTTGGTGCGGAGGATTTGGGCGAGTTCAGCGCGGTCGGATTCGAGGGACATGCCGAGCGTTTAGCGGGGATGATTCGCGACGCAAGGACAGGATTTTTCGGCGATCTGAAAGGACACAACATTTGTAGTTGGTTTTTGATCCAGAATCGGGCTTTTTATTCTGGGTAATTATTCTATGAAAATGGGGATGAAAAAATTCCGAGGCTGCAAGTTGGGGCGTTGGTATTTAGGATTATTGCTATCGTATGGCTTAGTCTCAGCGCAGGAGGAAACTGCACGATATGAAATGCTGAAATTCGGCGAGGATAAGCATGTCCTGACCTCTTCGTTCAAGCTTCCGGAGGGGGGCTATCAGGGAACAGGCGCAGTCACTATTGATCCTGGTCCTGATCGGACCTGCACGCTGACGATTCCCGACAGGTGTGTCATTGAATCCACTCGTTTTATCGTTCGGGCTGGGGGACGCTTGAGCGTCCGCGGTTCGTTGTTGAGGAACTGTTATATCGGTATGGACCCAGGTGCTGAGGTAGCGATTGATTCCTGTGGTTTGGAGAAATGCGAGTTTGCTTCGCCCAATGCTTTGAAGCTGGATTTTCCATCGGAGATCAAGATCACCAATTCCATCTTGCAGGCGGGTGCTTGGTTTTCTCCCATCAATCTCATGGGGCTAAAGATGATGGATTGTGTGGTGAGAGAGCTAGAATCATCGCGGTATACCATGCGTTGTGCTTTTGGCGGTGCACTTGCCCAGAAAAGCGGCCCTTTTACACCTCTAGCCCTGGCCCGGAGCCCTTTGATCCAATACACTCGATTTGACCAATGCGCCATTGACCGATCTTTGTTGCTGACCAGTTCTCATGTGACGTTTGAAAACAGTCGCGGCCTATTCAATAACCTGCTTGCTGCGGATGGGCTTGGAGCTTCGACAAGCGTCGTTTTGCCCATTCGTTGGATAAATAGTCAGCCTGAGGAGTTGCCAACAAATGTTGGGTTGCTGGTCCTGAATGAGGAAATTGCTGGTGGGTGCCGTTTGGAGGCGACGGTCGAGGATGGGGTGCTCAAACTCAAAGGGCTAGACGTACAGGCGGCCTTACCACTGACAAGTATCTTGCCCGAGTCCGGCACACCTAGCACTGATAGCTCCATGCAAGGTAGGGACACGCTGGCGACCGATGGGGTGGAATTGAAGTTGGAGCAGTCCCATGTGAATGGATTACTTATCATGCAACTGGCCTCCGGGCGAGAAGCAGGCCAAGTGACCAAAATGAATATCACGGCCGTGCCGGGAAATGCCTCGCTTAACTTTAGTCAACCAGTCGGGAGTGATATGCGCATCGCCCTGAACGAAGTCACCAAATTCATGAGGCTACGCCATAAGGGGCTCGCGGCAGGTAGATCGCTGGAGATCGCATTTGAAGAAAAATATTCAGGCAAGGATGGTCCTTCAGCGGCGGTGGCGTGTGGATTACTCGTGGAGTCTGTGATCATGGGTAAGACCTGGGATCCTACGTTTGCAGTCACAGGGGACATGAATGCCGATGGAAGTGTCCAACCCATCGGCGGAGTCGCGGCTAAGGTGCGAGGAGCAACGAAGGGTGCTTGTAAGATCGTCGCTGTGCCAGCCAAGAACGAGCGATCTGTTCAGGACATCCTCGTGTTGGATGGTCCAGGACCGCTGGCGGCGATCCATGTCTTTGCTCTGGAGCAATTCAATCAAGCCGTGCAGCTAGCCGACTCAGAGAGAACGGGGACGCTTCAGCAAGCTGTGGCTGAGTTTGATGTCATTCGCAGCGCGCTCCAGCGTGATCCACGGCAGATGTTGGCCATTCTGCGCACGCCTCACGCCATCACTCGGCTGCAAGCAGTCCTGGAAAAAGCCCCTCATAGCCTCTCGGCAAAATATTTGTTGATGTATGCCCAGGGACGGGTGCCGACAAAGCTGTCGCTGGCGGGTTCCATTGAGGCGGCGGATGCGGGAGCCATGGGGCTGAGCAGTTCAACCAAAAACGATTTTTCCGGAAAAACCGCTTTATCGTTTCAGCCCGATGAACTCGGTGGGTCCATCAATCGACTGAAGAATCTGCGTCCGCGTCTGGACCCTCGCGTCTGGCCTTATGTGGACAGCCTCGTGAGCTGTGGAGAGATTATTCGCGGAGAACTGCTAAATCCATCCCGCACTCAAAACAAGTTCAACGAGATGCTGGGGCGGGCTCGACAAGCCGGACGTTCGGCGGATGCGGCCAAAAGCAAGCTGCTGAGTGACCCCGAGGTCATTGAAGATCTCGGCCTCTAAAGCGGTAAGCACTTGGCAAGAGCGCTGATTTCACGATGATTGGCTGCTGCTCATGTCTCTCCGTGATACTTTACTCAATCTCGCCATCACTGCGGTGCTGGTGCTGATTGTTGTACTCGGTGGGATCTTGCTCAAAGAAAGCCGCTCAGCTCCTGCGCGGGCGATGCCCGTGAAGGTGGCGGGTGTGCCGGGGGAAACTCTGCCTGATGAGGGAGGGGCACCCAACCCGGTGGAGGAGAAATTTCTTATCTTTCCGAAGGCGTCATTGGTCGAGAGCCGTGCCAATGAGGCCGACACCTTACGCATTCGCATCGGCAATGATGAGTACATCTTCGTGCTCTACTTTGTGGATGCTCTGGAAGCGACCATGACGCATCCCCAACGGGTGGCTGAGCAGGCTCGCTACTTTGGTCACACTACGGAGAAGGTGATCACGTCCACGGGGGAGGAGGCGGCTGCTTATGTGACGGAGCTGCTGAAAACCCGTCCGTTTGAGGTCCTTACTCGCTGGGAACGCGTGCCCAATACGCTCCGTTATTATGCCCTCATCCGTTTCCTGCGTGAAGATGGGCATCGGGTGTATCTCATGGATCTACTGCTGCGCAAAGGCTATGCGCGGTTGGACGGGGTGGACACGGCTCTGCCCGGCGACTCTCGGGATTTACCGACTTATCTGGCTGAACTCATGGCTCTCGGCCGCCGGGCCAGGGAGGAGAAAGAAGGGGTTTGGGAAAAGGTGGCGGCACCGTGACGGACGGATCTTTTCGTCTCCTCGAAATTCGGCTGAGAGGCTTATTCCAGATCAGGGCTGAGTCTTCTCGCCTTCGGTGATTTTGCTCTGCTTCAAGCGGCTGCGCAGCTTTGACCAAAAGTCTTCGTCGTCAGCAGAAGGACCCGCATCTGGGAGATTGGGGGTCACCGTCGGCACCTTCACGGTATCGCCTCCGTCACTACGGGCATCGGCCAAGGATCGGCCATAGGGAGCAAACAAGCCCATGGGGATGGGATACTTCTGGAAGTTGGTCTGGAGATTTCGATGCTTATTGATGAAGTCCGTGGGGCTGTAGTAGTTCGTATTGTCACGGGCGAACTGACTGCGGTTCATGCCGATGCGCAGGTTTTTCCGCATCTCAAAGTGCAAATGCACCAGATACATGCCGTTGTTGCCACCCATGGTGCCCACGAGTTGACCTTTCTCCATCACCTGGCCCACCTTGACGAGGCGCTGTTGGAGGTGGGCGTAGAGGCTATCCACCATGGCGATTTTGCCCGTTTCGTCACGGTAGGCGTGACGCACGATGATGCAATTTCCCCAGCCGACTCCGATGTTCTCGGAAATGATCACCACTCCGCGGGCTGTGGAGTAGATAGGAGCGCCGAGGTCACTGTCGCCACCGCCTTTGCCATTCCAGTCTTCCCCGAGGTGGCCGTTGGGCCAGTAACCGCGAGACTTGTAATAGCCGTCGCCATTGGGCTTACCGACAGGGAAGTCAAAACCATCGGCCAATTGGCAGCGGACAGAGCCAGTGGACTGAGCCTGACTGAGGGTTGCCAGTAGCAGCAGGCCGAAAAACAACAGCCCTCCACACCAGGAGACTGGGCGTGGGGGGCTGAAGGTAAAGGCTGGGCCGCCGTTCGTCATGGGGCGGTCAGAGGGTGGTTGGTTGAGACTCGGAAAAGGAGCCTTTGGTTTAAGGGTTGGTGGCAGGTGCTGCAGGGGCCGCTGGAGCAGGAGCGGGTGTCGTCGCAGGGGCGGCTGGCGCTGGAGCTGGAGTCGGGGCCGGAACTGCTGGTGCGGGGGCTGGGGCAGGTGCCGCCGGAGCGGACTTAGGCTCTTCTTGCTTAGCAGGAGCTGGTGCTTCCGCCTTTTTCTCCGCAGGAGCGGCTGGGGCAGCTTCCTTTTTCACGGCTTCCTGGAGGGGCTTAGTGGGCGGACTGGTTTCCACAGCAGGCTTGGCCTCGCCAGACTTGGGCGCCTCAGCAGGGGCTGCTGGAGCAGGAGCGGCAGGTTTTTCTTCCACTTTGGGGGCTTCCACGGCGGCTGGGGCAGGGGCGGAGAAAAGTTGCGTGTTAGCGCGGGAGGATTGTTTGCGTGTCACCAGCATGGCCAAGCTCAGGGTCAAGATGAACAGGCCCACTGCCAAATACACCGTGAACTTCTGAAGCACGTTGGTGGTTTGCGCTCCGGCGATTTGAGACATCATGCCATCTCCGAAAGATGCACCAAGGCCTTCTTGCCGCGGACGCTGCATGAGAACGACGAGGATGAGGAGAAGGCAGACGAGGACTTCGACTACCGTGAGAATGCCAATCAAAATGTCCATAAGGGGCGGCGAATATGGGGGAAGTCCTCTCTTTGGCAAGCAGCTTCTACCAGGGGGGTGCAAACCGGATAGGAAAGCCTTTGAAAATGAGGGGCGGGGAGCAGTTCAAAAATAGGTTGGGTGACACTTCTGCCAGGGAGTTATTCACAACGTCTTGGTTTTGAAGGAGTTTCTGCATTTTTGCGACAATTCTCAAAAATCAGCCTCTATTTTAACTTTTTAACGCGCAAAAAATTTTATCCCTGTGGAACGCTTACCGCTGCGCTGTGAAACATCTGGTAGTGGTGAAGTGGGGTAAAAACATCTCGCCCTCCACAAGATGTAGTGCATAATCTCCCCCGCCTCTCGCAATATCTGGTGGTTAGCGATCGGCGGTCTTTTTTCACAAATTCGATTCTTCTCTGCTTTTTAACCCAACTCTGAAGCTCCCCATGGATAAGATCTACAAGATTGGAAACCGCGAATTCCCTCTCGACCAAGACAAAGCCGAAGCGGCCTTTGCCGCAAAAAAGGTGATCAATGGCCGTCAGACGATGACCTTCAATCTTTTGCCTCTGAAATATCAATGGGCTTATGATCTCTATCGTGTCATGAAGGCTAACCATTGGGAGCCTGAGGACATTCAGATGCAAAAAGACGTGGAGCAGTGGCGCTCCCACGACATTTCTCAAAACGAGCGCTGGATCATCATGATGGGCATCGGTTACTTCTCCGCAGCCGAGGGCATCGTCGGAGACAATGTCCAGCACGTGGTGCGTGAGCTCGTCACTGCACCTGAATTGAAACTCGTGTTAGGCCGTCATGCCCATGAGGAGAACATCCATGCAGACTCTCTATTGTACATGATCTCCTCCCTGGGCATCAATCCCCATGAGTGTGAGGCCATGTTTGAGCAGATCCCGACGATCGTGAAGAAAAACGAATTCGTCACCAAGCATTCGAACAACCTGCGCCGCGATCTCGACCTGACCAAGCTGGAGAACAAACAACTCCTGGCCAAGAACATCTTCGTCTTCGGCCAGTGCATGGAGGGCACGCAGTTCTACGGTTTGTTTGGCATGATCCTCAGTCTGTATCGCCAGAATAAGTTCCCCGGCATCGGTCAGATGTTCCGTTATACCCTGCGGGATGAGTCGAATCACATTGAGGTCTTCCGCAATCTGTTCATGGACCTGATCGAGGAAAATCCAGATATCTGGACTCCCGAATTCCGCGAAAATCTCGTCGATACCATGCGTGAGGCCGTAACTCTGGAAAAAGAATTCATCCGTGACTGCCTGCCCGTCAATGCGGTGGGCCTAAGCGCGGATGAATTCGAGCGCTACACCGACTACATCGCTGACCGTCGTCTCGCCGGTTGCGGTTTGCCTGCCCTGAACCCTGGCGTCACCAACCCACTGCCTTGGCTGGCGGAGATGATGGATGTGCGCAAAGAGCAAAACTTCTTTGAAGGAAAAGTCACCGACTATCAAAAGGCCTCCGCCCTGACGGTCTGCGACGACGACGATCTGTAACCCGCATCGCCGGGTTGGGGAGGTCTGTCGCCGGGCTGCCGGTGCTGGCTTCTCAGGCTCTCCATTTCCCCCCATTGAACGACATTTTACTCCCACTCTAGCTCCCTACTGCCATGTTCAAGGACCTGCTTCACGAAGACAAGGAACTCAAAAGAGTCGCCCATACCCCTAAAGACCAAAAGCCTCATTTTGAATGGAGCGCTCTGGCTGTCGGAGGTGGCGATACGGCTTCTTCCATTAAAGTGAAAGTCGGCGGTGGCGAACGCGACTTCGACATGGGCGAGATCGCCGATACCGTCGGCAGTGCCCTGGCGGACCTGTTCATGGCACGCCAAAAAGAAGGCGACATCTACAACGAGAAAAATCAGCGTCTGGTGCAGACCATCGCCCAGGCGGTGACGACTGAACTTCAGCAGCGCTCCTCAGAGCTCGTGGAAGGCGCTGGCTTGCTCAATAGCAAGGACATCTATCACTGCATCGAGCGTGCGCTCGTCCGCCACAATGCCCACGACATCGCCCGTAGCTTGGCAGAGCGGCGCAAGCGTGTCGAAAACGATGCTTTTGGTGACAGCCACCCACAGCCCCTGATTGTGAATACCAAAGTCATCCGCCGCAGCGGTCAGCTCGTCCCCTGGAATCATAACAAGATCGAGATCGCTGTCCGCAAGGCCTTCCTCTCCATGGAGCTGGACTCCACTCCTGCCGTGCAGGTAGCGGAGGCCGTCAGCCAGGCCGTGGCAGATGAAAACAAGCAGTTCATGCACATCGAGGACGTGCAGAACATCGTCGAAGAAGAGCTGATGAAACAGGGCTTCTACAAAGTGGCCCGCGCTTACATCCAATACCGTGCCCTCCGCTCCAAGATGCGTGAGCACGACGAGGAAGTCGCCGCCGTGGCTGCTGAGCAGGACCAGGATCAGCAGGCCCTCATCGTGGTGAAGGCCAGCCCCACCGAGACCTTCTTCTGGGATGGACAGGACCTCAAAAAGCGCATCGACTTCGCCATGCTCGGCCTGGATCTCTGCCTCACCCGCAGTGAGATCGAGATGGAACTGCGTCGCTCCCTGAACTCCGACATCACGCTGGATCACCTGAAGCAGACCGTCATTCTGAATGCCAAGACGCTGATGCAAAAGGATGCCGACTTTGCCAAGTTCGCCGCCCGCATCCGCCTCAGCTACATCTATGAGGAAGTGCTCGGCTGGGACATCGTCAAAGACGGCATCGAAGCCCTGCGCGACTTCCATCGCCGCGCTTTCCGTCGCAACCTCGCTCGTGGCGTGGAGATCGATCGCATCAGCCCTCGTCTGCTCGAGTATGATCTGGATAAGTTGGCCGATGCCCTCGATCCCGCGGCCGACATGGACTTCGACTTCCTCGGCATCCAGACCCTCTACGATCGCTATCTCATCGTCGATAAGAAGGTGAAGCCTAACAAGCGTTTGGAGTCGCCTCAACTCTTCTGGATGCGTGTGGCCATGGGCCTGTGCATCGAGGAGGAAAATCCCGAGGATAAAATCATCGCGCTCTACCGCCTCTACAAAGGCCGCCGCTTCTGCTCCAGCACACCCACTCTCTTCAATAGCGGCACCCTGCACAGCCAGCTCAGCTCTTGCTACCTCTACAAGGTGGATGACAGCATCGAGTCCATCATGATCCGTGGTATCGCGGAAAACGCCTTCCTCTCCAAGTGGGCTGGCGGTCTCGGCGGTTCCTGGACCAGTGTGCGTGGCACCGGCGGTTACATCAAAGGCACCAATGGTGAAAGCCAGGGCGTCATTCCTTTCCTGAAGCTGCATAACGACCAGCTCATCGCCGTGAACCAGGGCGGTAAGCGTCGCGGCTCCGGCTGCGCCTACCTGGAAGTGTGGCACAACGACATCGAGGACTTCCTCCAGCTCCGCGTGAACACCGGTGACGAACGCCGCCGCACGCACGACCTGAACACCGCCAACTGGGTGCCCGACCTCTTCATGAAGCGCATGGAGTCCCGTGGCATGTGGACCCTCTTCCGGGCCAATGAAGTCGCCGATCTCCACGAACTCTACGGCAGCGCCTTTGAAAAACGCTACGTCGAATACGAAGCCCTGGCCAAAGCCGGGAAAATCTTCGGCCGCGAGATCGAGGCCCTCGACCTGTGGAAAAAGATGCTCAAGTCCATCTTTGAGACCGGTCACCCCTGGATCACCTTCAAGGACCCCTGCAACCTACGCAGCCCGCAGGACCACACCGGCGTCATCCACAGCAGCAACCTCTGCACCGAGATCACGCTGAACACCAGCGCGGATGAAACCGCCGTCTGTAACCTCGGCTCCGTCCTCATCGACAACCACCTCGACGACGCTGGCAATATCGATCACACCAAGCTGCGTGAGACCATCCGCACCGCCGTGCGCATGCTCGATAACGTCATCGACATCAACTTCTACCCCACCCCCGCCGCCCGCACCTCCAACGAGCGCCATCGCCCCATCGGCCTCGGCGTCATGGGACTCCAATACGCCCTCTACCGCAAAGGCGTCGCCTTCGCCTCCAAGGAAGCCGTCGAGTTCAACGACGAATTCATGGAAGCCGTCGCCTACTACGCCTATGAGGCCTCCAGCGACCTCGCCGCCGAAAAAGGCACCTACTCCTCCTACAAAGGCAGCAAGTGGGATCGCGGCCTCCTCCCGCAGGATACCGTGGACCTCCTGGAAAAAGAGCGCGGTGTCGAGGTCGAGGTGCCCCGTGGTGGTAAGATGGACTGGAGCGCCCTCCGGGCCAAGATCGCCAAGAACGGCATGCGTAACAGCAATGTCCTCGCCATCGCCCCAACGGCCACCATCTCCAACATCATGGGCAGCAGCCCGTGCATCGAGCCGCTCATGAGCAACATGCTCGTGAAGTCCAACCTCTCCGGCGACTTCATGGTGCTGAACCCCTACCTCATCCGCGACCTCAAGAAGCGCGGCCTGTGGACCGCCGACATCCAGAACAAGCTCAAATACATGGATGGCGAGATCGAAGGCATTGAGGAAATCCCTCAGGACCTCAAGCGCCGCTACGCCACCGCCTTCGGCATCGACTGGGCCTGGCTCATCGACGCCGCCGCCCGCCGTCAGAAGTGGATCGATCAGTCCCAGTCCGTGAACCTCTTCTGTGGAGAAAGTGACATGCGCACTCTCTCCCACATGTATCGAGGTGCCTGGAAAAAAGGCCTCAAGACTACCTACTACCTCCGCACCCGCTCCGCCTCCAACATCGAGAAAGCCGATGTCGAAGTGAAGAAGGAACTCCGCGGCGTCGTCGGTCAGGACACCGGAGCCAAACGCGAATACACCGCCGAAGAAGCCATGGCCTGCTCCATCGAAGCCATGCGGAATGGTGGCACGTGTGAGGCGTGTCAGTGACTTGTAGAACGAATTTCCAAATTCGTTGATTCCTCAACGGCGGGCAGAAATGCCCGCCGTTTTTTTGTGGAAGATAAAATGTTACAAAAAGTTGCATTTATATGCATTTAGCCCGATTAGAGGTCGATCGCCTAAGAATCAGTTATGATCCAAGCCAACCAAATTTTGGAATTTACGGACGTTGCTAAGCTACTCAATTACAGCCGTTCGACAAATATTGATTTAGACCCCAAAGAATCAGGTTTTAATTGGGCTAGGTATGCTGGTAAAAATACTTTACGTGGAGTTGATTACCCGTTTAATGTTATTTACCTTAAATCAAGTGCTTCAAATGCAGATCTTGCCGAGGCCATTAGTTGCGCTAAAAGAGTTCAAAATCCAGAATTGGTTCATGCTGCATCATTAAAGCTTGTTGAGTTGAAGCGTGCTAGCAAGGAAGGGTTAAAGGTTCTCGATACCAAGGCATATTTAGCTTCCTTTATTCACGATGAATTAAGTGGTTATACGGAACATCTTAAGGAAGAAAAGCCGAGCCATTATATTGACCCAAATATTAAAACTCCAAGTGGATTCAATAAAAAAACACCCAATCCACTTCTAAATTTCCTTTTAGATCCTCACTTGGGTGCAGGATATAGTGATGGGACAGTAGCTGTAGTCCTCGCTGAAGCAGGGCAAGGCAAAACTTACATGTGTAAACACCTAGCGTCTACAATCCTAGAACGCGGTTCAGACGTGATACCAATACTTATCGACTCTTCGCAATGGAAGAATATGCCTGTCGCTGATCAGCGTTCTTTGTCCAAAACCATTCTTAACTGCCTGCATCATTATGGATGTCCGGTTCCTTGGTTAACTAGTCATGAAGATGAGTTTATAGCAATAGCTTTGAAACTTGATCTTTTTAAAATAATATTCGACGGTTTTGATGAATACTTACTCAGTAATCGTGATGTAGCCCAAGAAGAAGATGTGATTGATGCTATTCGAAACTTGGCAGAAGAAACTGGGGCTAGAATAATTATAACATCGAGAACTTCTTATTGGCATGCCAGTATAGATTCTCAAATTGATCAGAGGATGCGTGAATCAACTAGTTGCTTATTTTATGAAATGGTTCCGTTTGAAGAGACACATGCTAACAATTATTTCCTTAAAAGATTTGGCAGTAATGATCGTTTAGTCTCATCTGCTGATAAGTTGTTTAGAAATCTTGCGGCTAGTGCAAGAGATTTGGTTGGAAGGGGTTTTATTCTTAATCTTATTGCTGATGTTGTTGGTAGCTCAGACGGCAAATCTTTTGCGACCATCTTAGCATCCTCCAATGCTATTGACTGGTTAATCCGTGAGCTTTGTCAGCGAGATCGTCATAGGCAGGAGCTGCCATTTAACTCCGAACAGCAATTTTCAATCCTTCGGATGTTTGCAGAAGAAATTGCTTCTGGTGCGTCCCCCGACTCCGAGCTTTTAGAATTGTGTATGGAGGTAGTTCAGCCTGTGCTTGATAGAGGTTCGCGGCAAAAAGCGGTTCAGAGCATGACATCTCACCCGATTCTACAAATGGACGGTTCATCGCGTAAGTGGTATTTCCGGGAAGAACAAGTTCGCACATACTTACTGGCCCATTTTTTAGCCAACGAACAACAAACCAGTCGAGTCGCTCGTTGGGTTTTGACACCAGGAGAGCAGCAAGATCTTATTCAAACTGTGGTTGAAATACTAACATTGGAAACAATCGCCTCACCGACTGATTCAATCAAAACGTTGATCGATGCTTTAAAGATTCATTGCTCAGGTAGATTTGCCGCTTCTCTAGCGTTCGCCGCAGTAGAAAAAATTACGCCCAAAGGAAAGAGCCACTTGGAAAGAACGGAATGTTTGGTGGAGTTGTGTGGATCTCCAATTAAAGATTTTGAGTTTAGTGGGACTATTAGCTCATTTAACTTTGAAAACGTATCTTTCATAAAATGTAAGTTTGACCATGCTACATTTATTAACTGTGAATTTGATGCCAAGACCGAATTCGCTGAATGTTCCTTCCGGGGGGGGATTGCTCCTATCCGATGTAATGGTTTAGGGGAGTCTATTTTCTTAGATAGCACATCATTTGATCCCTTCGCTCAAATGTGGATTGATCAGGTTAGGGTTAATGCTGGAAAGCGACAATATTCTGAAAGCGATCTTCGGAACGACATTGGCATTTTGTTAGAACGGTTTCTCAATAAGGGCAGAGTGATGCTCAGGACTGTTCAAAAATCCAACTTAACGCGGGGAGCTATTCGATCTTCGAAATATGCCGATCAGATTATTGAAGAGTTTCGAAAAATGCTTCTTGAAGAGCATCACCTTTCAGGGGTGTCAGAAACTGCTTACAATATTCGGCAAGAATTTAAAAATGATGTCATTTTCTTTGGCCAAAATAATAGTTTCGTTGGTCAAATCAATAAGCTGTTTATTACCTTGAAAAACAAGCTGCTAAATACGCTTAATTGATGATTTTGTTTTAATGAGGTTTGATGCCTAAATAGATTCAAATGGAGTGTCCAAATTAAATTATGACTTGTAGTTATTAGATAACTGAGAATACCTCCATGCGCAGGATCTCTCATCATCCAGACTTGGCGGTGCTGGGCTTGCAGCAATCCATCCTAGCGGGAGCAGGCATCGCATCTTTCGTTCTGAATGGCAACAGTTGGTGGCTGGCCAATGGGGAAGTGTCGTTTTTGGCCCTGCTATTGGGGAAACGGGAACACGCCCAAAACCCCTTGTTCATGCCGGAGCTTTGCCTCGCCGAAGATGAAGATTATGACGAGGCCTTAACGATCTTGACCGCCTATCAGGCCTCTGTGACCCCTGGAGAGGATTGGAGTTGTCCCAAGTGCGGGGCTGAGGTGCCGGGGACCTTTGCCATATGCTGGCAGTGCTCCTAGATACGGCTCTAAGACCTCCCGGAGGGTGGAGGGAGATTAGCCGGGAGGGGGAGTGAGGAACGAACGGAACCCCCGGTTGATGAAGGCCCCGTCGCAGCATCCCGAAGCGCCCTGGATGGGCGCGAGAAACAACCGTGTCGAGGTGCGGTTGGTTAGGCCAGTTCGCGCCTGATTGGTGATGATGGACTTCTCGCCTCCCTTCAGGAGTCAGGCTTTCCGCCCAAGATAGGGCCGCGTGAATCTGGTTTACAGTCCAGGCTGGAAAACAAACTCGTTAGGGCAACATTGGTTAGATATCGCGAGAAATGGGAAGGTCTCAGAAGAGAAAGGGCTCTTCGTTGCGTTTTTCCAACTACTGGCAGTATCCTCATTTAAAAGCCGAAAAGCATCCTGAGGGGAAGCGCTCGCAAACACCCTTGTCACTTGCGAATCGTGAACTTTTTGAACCAGATCACAGCAGGCTGAGTCTTGTAGCCCGCTGGGATGGGGATACACTTTTAGCCATGAGCACCAAACAGCAAACCTTGTCCTGGCTGGCCGAATTGCCGGATGAGTCACCTGTGTGGCGTGAGTTGCATGAGGACGCACGCCTCTTGCGGGATATTGCCGCTGCCGAGGAGGATGTGAGAAATGGCCGAGAACGTCCTTTGGCTGAAATTCCTAACCAAACAAACTCACATGCCCTGCATCCTCGTCGCTGATGGCTTTCTTCCTTGTCTTTGCAGGCACACTGGTCGCCACGGGGACCTCTTTGACGCTCTCGGCGGGTTGGTGACCGGCTTCGAGTTGTCGGAGGACTTCTCTGGCGCGGGCGATGACGTTCTCCGGTAGGCCGGCGAGTCGGGCGACCTGGATGCCGTAGCTTTTTTCGGCGCAGCCGGGGAGGATCTTGCGGAGGAAGATGATCTGCTGGTTCCATTCCTTTACGGCGACGTTGTAGTTCTTCACGGTGGGGCGGCTTTGGGCGAGCACGGTGATCTCCTGGCGCTCTTTCTCGGTGCTCCGCGAGAGTTGCTGTTTGAGTGGCTTCAAATCATTTGCCTTTTCTCTTTTAATCCACCCGGTTCACTTGGATGAACCGTTCTCTTCGCTATCGTCAGACGTGTCAGGCCTGGGTGGAGGCCATGCGTGAAGTTTCATGCGGCTCCGGGGGAGGTGGCATTGATGCCTTTTGTCTCGCGGATGAGCCATTCCGTTTTCCGATCAAGCCTTTCATCCTCAAGGAACCACAGGCGAAAAAGGGCTGTAAAGAGGCTAAAGATTTAAAAACGGAACAAAACTCGACAAAACACAACAATCGAGGTGCGAACATGCGGCTAGGCGGCCTAACCGAAAAGAGTCATCTGGCCTGCCTCGCTGTCGCTGGGGCTGCGCGGTTTGCGAGCTTTGGCGGGGACGCTGGTGGCGGAGGGGATGTCGGTGACACTGTCGGCGGGTTGGTGGCCGGATTCGAGCTGGGCCAGGACTTCTTTAGCGCGGTGGATGACGTTTTCGGGCAGGCCGGCGAGGCGGGCGACCTGGATGCCGTAGCTCTTCTCGGCACAGCCGGGCAGGATCTTGCGCAGGAAGATGATCTGCTGGTTCCACTCCTTCACCGCGACGTTGTAGTTCTGCACGGCGGGGCGGCTCTGCGCCAGGGCGGTGATCTCGTGATAATGGGTGGCGAAGAGGGTGCGGGCGCCGACGTGGTCGTGCAGGTGCTCGGCCACACTCCAGGCGATGCTGAGGCCATCGAAGGTGGAGGTGCCGCGGCCGATCTCATCCAGGATGACGAGGGAACGCTCGGTGGCGTTGTTCAGAATGAGGGCGGTTTCATTCATCTCCACCATGAAGGTGGACTGACCACGAGCAATGTCGTCACTGGCGCCGATGCGGGTGAAAATACGGTCTACAAGACCGATTTCCGCACTGGCAGCGGGCAGGTAACTGCCGATCTGGGCCATGAGGGTGAGCAGGGCCGTCTGGCGCAGGTAGGTGCTCTTACCGGCCATGTTCGGCCCGGTGATGAGGATGAGGCGGCTCTCCTCAGGCTCCAGGGTGACGTCATTGGGCACGAAACGTTCTCCGCTGGTGAGGTTCTGATCCAGCACGGGATGGCGACCATCGCGAATGAAGAGATTGCGCGTATCGTTAAGAACAGGGCGGGTGTAATTGAACAGGCGCGCGGTTTCCGCCAGGGAGGCCAGGGCATCCAGCACGGCAAGGGCGGAGGCGGTTTCCTGGATCTCGGTCAGATGGGCCAGGACCTTGTTACGCAGACTCACGAACTCTTCGTATTCGAGGGCTTTGCTACGTTCCTCAGCACCGAGGATCTTGTCCTCCATGCGCTTGAGTTCGTCGGTGATGTAGCGCTCGCCATTGACGGTGGTTTGCTTGCGATGGTAGTCGGCAGGCACGGCACCGACGTTGGCCTTGGTTACTTCGATGAAGTAACCGAACACGGCGTTATACTTGATCTTCAGGCTCTTGATGCCGGTGCGTTCGATCTCGCGGTTTTGCAGGTCGGCGATCCACTGGCGACCCAGGCTGGAGGCATCGCGCAGTTCATCGAGTTCGGGCAGATAACCGGGCCGGAAAACGCCGCCCTCTTTGATCTGCATGGGCGGTTCATCGACAATGGCGCTCTGGAGTTCCGTAGCGAGGGCGGAGAGATCGTGAAGGTGGGCCTGAACCTGATGGAAACCGGCGGTGTCAAAGGTCTCCAGGGTGGCTTTGAGGGAAGGGACGACCTCCAGCGACGTGGCCATGGCCAGGAGATCGCGACCATTACCACTGCCTTGGCTGAGGCGGCTGCTGGTGCGTTCGAGATCGCGCACTTCTTTGAGCAGAGTGCGGATTTGCCCCAGAACGATGGGTTCTGCCATGAGACCGCCGATCATGTCCTGGCGCTGGGTGAGTTGCTCAAGATCCCGCAGGGGGTGCAGCACCCAATGGCGGAGTTTGCGACCGCCCATCGGAGTGCAGGTGCGGTCCAGCGCGCTAAGCAGCGTGTGCTGGTTACCACCCCGGGCATTGACCAACTCCAGATGGCTCTGGCTGGCAGCATCGATCAAGACGAAGTCGCTGGTTTGGGCCACCCGCAGCCGCTGAATATGATCCACATTTCGGCGGAGTTGGAACTGCAGGTATTGCAGAATGGCCCCGGCGGCACAGATGGCAGCGCTCAGACCCTGGCAGCCAAAACCATCCAGGGACTTCACTTTGAAATGCTGGGTCAGGGCGTGGTCGGCCTGATCCTGAAGGAATAGATAGCCCTCAACGGCAAGCGCGTAGGACGGACGCCCCAGTGCAGAGATCAACTCCTGCTGTTCCTCATTGTACAGAAGCTCACTGGCCTGGATGCGCTCCAGTTCATCGGCTAGTTCGGCAGGTTCCTTGAACTCAGCGACTTCAAACTCCCCCGTGGTAAGGTCCACATAAGCGAGGCCCAGCTTTTTACCGGTCTGAAAAACGGCGGCGAGGTAGTTGGCTCGGTTAGACTCCAAGAGGTTCAGGTCATTGATCGTGCCCGCACTGAGGATCTGGGAGACGGCGCGCTCGACGATCTTACCGGGGACGGGATCGGTGGTCTGCTCAGCGATGGCGACGCGTTTGCCCGCCTTGATCAACTTGGCAATGTAACCCTGCGAAGAGTGGTGGGGAACCCCGCACATGGGCACGCCATTGCGCTTGGTCAGGGCCACATTCAGCAGGGGAGAGGCGACCTTGGCATCTTCAAAAAACAGCTCGTAGAAATCCCCCAGCCGGAAGAACAGCAGCACATCCTCCGGCAGCTCCCGCCGGATGGCGAGGTACTGCTTCATCATGGGGGTGGTGCTGGCGTCAGACATGGCAGGAAACGGAGCCTAGGCTTGGCTTCCGTGAGGGGTCAGGTCAAGGCTGGAAGTGAGGGAGATGAACAAACAAGTTGCGCAAACTCAGGAGTCGCCTATTCTCGCAACCCCTTTTCCGAACCTCGAACCTTCTATTCTACCATGTCCCAGCATCGCAGCCTCAAAACCGCCGGTTCCGTTGGCACCAAGCGCAGTGTCCTTAAGCGCGGTGAGCGCATCAAGCTCATGAAGGCGCGTGGTCAGTGGAAAGAAGGTCGTCTTCCGACCGGCCTGCCAAAAACCAAATCTGACTAAGCCTGTGCGGGTAGTCCCCGCCTACCCCTGTGCGACTCAATCGTTACCTCAGCCAATGCGGCCTCGGTTCCCGCCGTGGCTGCGAGCAGCTCATTCTTGAAGGCCGCGTGTCCATCAATGGACACGTCATTACCGATCTCGCCACTCAGGTCAATCCAGACGACCGAGTGGTGGCAGATGGGAAACCGGTGAAAACCGAAGCGGGCGTTGTGATCGCTCTGCACAAGCCACGCGGTTACATTTGTAGCCGAAGTGATGAGAAAGATCGCATGACGATCTACTCCTTGCTGCCCAAGCAATTTCAGTCCCTCCACCATGTGGGACGTCTGGACAAAGACAGTGAAGGTCTGCTGCTGATGACCAATCGCGGCGAGCTCTCCCACCGACTCATCCACCCCAGCATGGGAGCCGAGAAGGAATATGAGGTGATCGTGGATAAGGCCATGGACCAAGCCACCATGGCTAAGCTGGTCAAAGGTATGCTGACCGAAGAAGGTCATGCCAAGGCTGAGCGTGCATGGATGATCACTGAGTATCGTGCTCATGTGGTCCTGAAGCAGGGTCTGAAACGACAAATCCGCCTGATGTTTTATCAATTGGGCTTCGAAGTCGAGCGTCTGACCCGCACCCGCATCGGTTGGCTGGAGCTTAAGAATTTGCAAAAAGGCGGCTGGAAGCAGCTCACCGAGACCGAGGTTCAACGCTTCTTTTCTAAAGAAGGGGCCACAGGTCGCGCACCGCGTGCTGAGAAGCCTCGTGTAGCCAGCGCTGAAAAGCCGACTCGCCCCCAAGATGACGAGGGTGAGGCGTCTTTTACTGCTCGTCGCCCACGACTGAGTTCCAAGCCTGACCATGAACGCGGGCGTGGCCGTAGCGAGCGGGCTAAACCGAGCCGCAGTGACGACGAAGAGCGTCGTCCGAGATCAAGCGGACGTGGCCGACCGAGCCGCGGTGACGATGAAGAGCGTCGTCCGAGATCAAGCGGACGTGGCCGACCGAGCCGCGGTGACGATGAAGAGCGTCGTCCGAGATCAAGCGGACGTGGCCGACCGAGCCGCGGTGACGATGAAGAGCGTCGTCCAAGAACCAGCGGCCGTAGGCCTGCTCGTGGTGACGACGAGGAACGCCCTAGAGCCGGTGGCGCACGTGCTCGCTTTGCCAAAAGCGAAGGTGGTCCACGTGGCCGCTCTGGCAGTGGAAAATCAAGTTCCGGTCGGGCGGATTCGGCAGGTCGAGGACCTCGGGCTGGAGGAAATACCCGCCCGCCTGCAAAAAAAGGCCCACGTCGTCGTCCGTAAAACACGGATTCTCTTTATTCTTGCCACGCGAGTGAGAGGGGCTAACCTCATCACCGCCAATCGCACTCACATCCCATTAATGGACGACACAAAATCAAACGACAAGGAGGCCACAGCTTTGGACCTGAAGCAGATCAAACAGATCGTGGCCCTGATGGCCGAGAACGATCTCACGTATTTCAATTTCGAAACCCAAGGATCGAAAGTGGAGCTGCGCCGCGGCTCTGACTTCCAGGCGGCTAAAGAGCTGCTGAAAAATCTGCCGATGGCTTCTGCCGCCGCCCCGATGGCCTTGGCGGCTCCAGTCGCCGCCGCTCCGGTGCCTGTAGCAGGTGCTGCCCCCGCCGCTTCAGCTCCTGCTGCTTCGGAGCCTGCCGGTCCGACGATCAACAGCCCGATGGTGGGTACTTTCTACCGCTCCGCTGCTCCTGGTGAGAAGCCTTTCGCCAACATCGGTGACTCAGTGGATGAAAACAGCAATGTCTGCATCATTGAAGCCATGAAGGTGATGAATGAAATCAAAGCCGAGATGCGTGGCACCATTGCCCGCATTCTGGTGGAGGATGGCAAGCCCGTGCAATACGGTCAGCCCCTGTTTGAGCTGAAGGTCTAAGACAACCTGTGAGCTTACTCTTGACTGCTTGAGCCACTTGATGGTCAGGCAGTCAGGGCGTCAATCGTCTCAATTAAGCACCCTCTCTCTTTCCCTCCCGCACCCGCATGTTCCGCAAAGTCCTCGTCGCCAACCGTGGTGAGATCGCCGTCCGCATCATTCGCGCCTGTAAAGAACTTGATGTTAAAACCGTCGCTGTGTATTCCGAGGCAGATGTGGATTCCATGCACGTCCACTTGGCCGATGAAGCCATCTGTATTGGGCCTGGTCCCAGCACGGAAAGCTATCTGAAAATCAGCCGTATCATCAGCGCCGCTGAGATCGCTAACGTGGATGCTATCCACCCTGGTTATGGCTTCCTGTCTGAAAAGGCCGAGTTCGCCGACGTGTGCGAACAGTGCAAAATCAAGTTCATTGGGCCTAGCTCCCGCGTGATCTCCATGATGGGGGACAAGAACGTGGCTCGTGCCACCGCCCGTGCGGCGGGTGTGCCAGTGACTCCAGGCTCTGAAGGTCTCATCACTTCCGAAGAGGAAGCCATCGAGTGGGCACGTAAAATTGGTTATCCTGTGATCATCAAGGCCAGCGCCGGTGGCGGTGGTCGTGGCATGCGTCCGGTGCTCAATGAAGCGACTTTGATTTCCAGTTTCCAAGCTGCTTCTTTGGAAGCTCTGAAGTGCTTCGGTGACGGCTCCATGTACATGGAAAAGCTCGTCGAGAAGCCTCACCACATTGAGTTCCAGGTGGTGGCGGATAGCCATGGCAACGTGGTCCATTTGGGTGAGCGCGACTGTTCCATGCAGCGCCGCAACCAGAAGATCATTGAGGAATGTCCCAGCCCGAAAATGTCCGACAGCCTGCGTAAGCGTATGGGCGACGCCACCGTGAAGATCTGCAAAGAGATCGGTTACGAAAACTGTGGCACCATCGAATACCTCGTGGATAACAAGGGTGAAGATTTCTACTTCATGGAGATGAATACCCGTATCCAGGTTGAGCACCCGATCACGGAAGAAGTTTATGGTTGTGACCTCATCAAGGAGCAGATCCGCATCGCTGCAGGCCTGCCTCTAAGTGAACACGTGTTGAATGCAACCGCACGCGGTCACTCCATCGAGTGCCGTATCAATGCTGAAGACCCGTCCCGTAACTTTGCCCCCAGCCCAGGCCGCATCAATCTGTGGTATACCTCCGGTGGTCGTGGCGTGCGCGTAGACACGCACGTCTATTCCGGTTACGAAGTGCCTCCTTACTATGATTCGATGATCGCCAAGCTCATCGTCACGGGGGCTACGCGAGACATCGCGATTCGTCGCATGCGCCGTGCTTTGGGTGAGTTCGTGGTGGAGGGCATCAAGACCACGATCCCTCTCCAGAGCAAAGTGCTGACCACCAGTGACTTTCAAAACGGCCAGTATGACATCACCTGGGTGGAGAACTTCCTCCGCCAGGAAGGGATGAAAGGGTAAGATGGGCGTGTTAACGATTGTTTGTTCAAGACGTTAACGTTCACAGCAAAGTATTCAAAAAAACGGCGCAGCCCGCTAGGACTGCGCCGTTTGGTTTATGCAGGAATTAACGAATTGTTGGAGTGTCGAAGATTCAGTTAGGTTCGAAGCCACTTTCAGAAAGGGTGACAGTGCCAGTGTGAGTGAAGCCCTGGAATAGGGCGCTGCCATATTTTTGCCGCTGAGTGATCACCCCTCGAAAGCTCCTCTTTAGCCCAGTACCTGGGTCTACAAACCTACCTGAGAATGCCCCAGTGCTTGGTGATATCTTGATCTGCACATTTCCCGGATTTGGACCCGTGGCGACCAATTTATTGTTCGTGGCCCAGATGAAGGTGGCAGAAATCGGGGAACTCAGGTTACCATCTGTGATAGTCACCTTCACTTGACCATTGCTATTGTCCACCTGGAAGACACGAGTTCCAGTGACAGGTTTTCCATAGCGAGACCCTGTTAGATCCACGTCGGCAGTAAAACCAGAAGCATACAAGCCCGATCTCTGAGGGGGCTTGTACCACCGTAGAGTGCTACTGGCCGTCAGGCTGCCGTTGCCTGCCGTGGCAGGATTTTCCAAGGTGACTAGGCCACCCAAGCTGCCACGTTCGCTGAAATTGGCTGGATAGATGCCATTGTAGAGAGGGAAGGTGCCGTCTGCCGCGAGATAAGCTGAGGTGGTAAATGGGCGATTGTCACTCAGTCTGGCAGATACGCGGACCCCTCCGGTCTTGCCTATACTGAAGACCATGTAACCGTTGCCTAACGGCACATTGGGGCCGACGGCGGGATTCAGCACAGCATTGTAGCGGCCGTAGTGTGCAGTCTGGTTAGACTTGATGTTATAGGGGCAGCGTTTCGCTACAGTAGTCGAACTGAAATTATCCACCAGGATCGTGCCTTCCACTGCTCCACGGAAAGGATTGAGATGGAGGCTGATGTTGACTGGCGTAAGCTTGGATCGATTGACATTAACGACCGAATTGCCGGAAGGGTCAAAGGCACCTTTAAAACGATATCTCAGGCCGCCAAGTTGAAGCACGCCGGTGTAAGAGCTGCGTTTGTTGACCTTCAATGTAAGAACACCCGTGTTGCGATTCGTCGGAGTCGTGTTGGAGACAAGACCGTTGTAGATACCGGTGGTGGCTTGGTAGTAGTCCTGGACGTAAACAGTGGCTGTATCACTGAACTCACCATCTGTGATGGTATAGGTGAAGGAATCTGTCCCCCGATAATTACGTCCCGGCGTGTAAACCAACGTGTTGTCGGGACCCGTCGTCACAGTGCCGCTCGTGCCCTGGGTGAATTCTGAGATGGTGAGGGGATCGCCCTCCGCATCGGTGTCGTTGTCCAGCACTGCGACGGAGGTGGCGTTTCCTTGGGGATACATGAAGTCATCCGATGCCACAGGCGCTGTGTTAGGAGTGTTGGGTGGCACTGCCTCTGTAGTGAAAGTGGCATCGCTGCCACGGCTGGTGCCAGCGTTGTTGGTGGCGACGATGCGGAAGTGGTAGAGTGTGTTGGGCGTCAGACCACTGATCGGACCTGGAACTGCCACCGGGCTGTCACCCGCGACGAGGGGAGCGGGGAGCGTGCTGCTACTGTAGGCGGTAGATTTGCCATACTCGAAATAATAGACGGTTAAAGACTGGTTGGGATCGACTGTCCCGTTCAAGGTCGCACTGGTGGTGGTGATGTTCGTGGCCGTGGTGGTGACCGCCTCAGGTGCTTCAGTAGCTGGTAGTGGGAGTGTGTCCACAATGATAGTTACCGTTTCAGTGATCGTCCCAAGGAGGTCATCCACTAAGGCCTGCACAGTATAAGTGGTGCCTGCAAGGAGATCATTCAGATTGACGTCCAGACTGGTTAGACCGGCCACGTCGGTGATCACCTCCGTGTTCACATTTCCGTTTTCATCCTCGTAAACGACAGTCACCGTGCCCGTAAAAAGTTCTGGTAACTCAATGTTCAACTCTGCTGACTCCGTTCCTACCTCCACCGCCACTAGGTCGAGGAGTGGGTCGCCATCGAGTGGCAGAGTTTCAAGAACCGCATCTGCGGTATTGTAGACTGTACCCAAAAGGCCCGTAGCCACTGCGCGGACAGTGTAGGCGGTATCCGGGACAAGGCCTGTGACTTGGATAGGCAGCGTAAGGTCGACCAAGTTGAGTGCATTGACGTTGAGCTTAACGACTTCATTCGTTGTGCCTTCCTCATCGGTGTAGATCAGTTTGACCGTGCCAATAAAGAGAGACGGAAGTTCGACCTTCACCTCGGCTGAATCTGGACCCACATCAACGATGACGAGATCATCAAGCGTTGGATCTGCATGTGCAGGTGGTGGTGACGCTAGTGCGATTAAACTTAATAAGAAAGCGAACAAATATTTCAGTGTGTAAGACTGAACAAGCCCTTGAAGGCAAGGGCTACCATCGACCGAGAGAGGGTCATTTTGAAGTGTTTTCATGATAGGCGAGGGGTAATGTGAATGACAGTACCTAAGCGATCCTGTGATTGTCCTTCGCTTGATGATGTCTGAGTAGACTCACTCAAGATTTTATAATTGTTTTATCCATCAAAATGATCGTATATCACATGATCGCTCCTAAATTGATGGGGATATCATCCGCAAAACCTACAAGCGAGGGGTCATTTCTCCGGCCTATCGTAAGCGACGCGAAATGCAGCGATTCCGAAAGCGGCTTGGTTATGTCCGTTTTCAAGGAGCGGATACCGACGAGAAGAGAGCGACATGACGCTCTTGATAGAAGGCTATCCGCCCACCGTCTCCATGCCAAGGACCTATGGAAGGGGCGTCGTCACTACCGAGATGGGTTGGATGGCTGCACCAGACTTGCTGTGACGTCGGTCGTTTTCTGGATTTGAAACTTGGCGAAATCAAGCGACCCTCGCCGATCCATTTACTGCATTATGTCTGACTTTGACTCCGACGAGGTGAATCCGTATCAGCCTCCGAAGAGTGATGTGAGTCGTCTGCAATCCCCGCGACCCAAACGGCCTGTGGTGTGGTGGCTGGCGCTGATGGTGTTTGTGCTAGGAGCCTTGTCTTGGTCGTTAAGGCAGTGGTTTTTTTGGCAGGAATTCGGCCAGCATTCGATGGGGTGGAATGGTCCGACGGCTCTTTCATTAGGCTGCTACATGGCGGCCTTTGTTTTGATGATCGGAGGTCGCTCTCACTGGAGTCATCGCATCGTGACTTGTTTTATGGTAATTCTCATGGTGGGAAGTTTGTTGCCCCTCTTGACCGAACCCGACTTGGCCCAACGAGTTGGGCCGGGCGTGGGCATAGCGGCACTCGTGGTTCAAGTCGTTAAAATATGGATCTTTGGCGGCTTCATTTTTGGTTTTCCCAGCCGGCGTTATTATGGCCTTGCTTCCAAATCAGAGGCTGCTGAGGCTTAAAAGCGCGATAGAAGGCATCTTTCTATTTGACGAAAGGTCAGGAGCCTCTACAATCGCCGCCCCTCTTCAAACTCATTTCTCTGAATCAGTATGCCCGAAGTCCAAATCCGCAAAGGTGAGCCAGTTGACCGCGCTCTCAAGCGTCTGAAAACCAAGCTCGAGATGGAAGGTATCCTCGAGGAAATGCGCCGTCTGCGCTCCCATGAGAACCCAAAGGAGCGCACCAAGCGCAAAGCCCGTGCTGCCGCTAAGCGGGGTAAGATCCGTTTCCGCTTCACATTGCCAAAGGCACCTGAAGCTGCTTCGGCTCCCGTAGCCTGATTTCTTTCCCGGGCTCGTTGTCTGGATTTCCAACCTCAAAAAGGCTGTCTGCTCGTTCAGGCAGCCTTTTTGTGTTTTTGAGTGGGTCTTAACCTTTTAGAGCTCTTGAATCTGAGCTTGTGAAATTTTTCACAAATTCGCCTTGCCGCTGTTTCTGCGGCGGAGAATAGTCCTTTCCACCCTGATTATGCCTGCCGTAACCCGTGAATACGAGACCCCGGACACCGCCGCGAAGGCTGCGATGCACCTGGACGGGCTTGAAGAGACGACCAATGACATTGTGGGCGAGAAGCTGGTCCTGAATATGGGCCCCTCCCACCCAGCCACTCATGGCGTGCTGCGCATGATCCTAGAGCTGGATGGTGAGATCATCACCAAAGCGGAACCCGACGTCGGTTACCTGCATCGTGGCGATGAAAAGATCGCCGAGAACATGCACTACAACCAGTTCGTGCCTTACACGGACCGTCTGGACTATCTCGCTCCTCTGGCCAATAACGTGGCCTACTCCCTCGCCGTCGAGAAGCTGATGGGCTGGGAAGTGCCTGAGCGTGGCCGAGCCATTCGCGTGATCTGCTGTGAGCTGGCGCGTATCTCGGCTCACTTGCTCGGCGTCGGTGTGTTTGCCATGGACGTGGGTGCCATGACGGTTTTCCTCTACACGTTCACGGAGCGTGAAAAGATCTATAACCTTTGTGAGCAGCTTACGGGTGCTCGTTTCACCACCAGCTACACCCGCGTAGGTGGTCAGATTCGCGACCTTCCAGATGGCTTTGTGGAAGCGGTGCGGAAGTTCCTCAATGAGGTGGAGCCAGTGATCGACGAGATCGATAAGCTGCTCACTCGCAATGCCATCTTCATCGCCCGGACTCAGGATTTGGGCGTGATCAGCAAGGAAGATGCGATCTCTTACGGTCTGACCGGCCCGAACCTGCGTGGTTCCGGTGTGGAGCATGACCTGCGCAAGACCCAGCCGTATCTGGATTATCAGAAGTATGAATTCGATATCCCCATCGGCACCAAGGGCGATTGCTATGATCGCTATCTGGTTCGCATGGAAGAGATGCGCCAGAGCGTGCGCATCCTGCGTCAGGTGATGGATACCCTGCCTGGTGGCCCCATCAATGTGGCGGATGCCAAAGGGCTGCTTCCTAACAAGGAACGGGTGCTCATGAAGATGGAGGAGTTGATCCACCATTTCATCATTGCCACTCAGGGCATCGACGCACCTCCCGGTGAAGTTTATTTCGGTGCGGAAAACCCGAAAGGCGAGCTGGGCTTCTACATCCACAGCAAAGGCGGCGGCGTGCCGTATCGCTTGAAGATTCGTAGCCCCTCCTTCATCAACCTGAGCATCATCTCCAAAATGATGCCCGGACATATGCTCAGCGACATTCCTTCCGTGCTGGGTAGCTTGGACTTTGTGATGGGTGAATGTGACCGCTAAGCCCGGCGGCAGACGAAGCAGAACTTTTTAGAACGACGACGATGGCATTTGCAGTCCCCGCAGAATTGGAAAGCAAGATGGACGAGGTGATTACGCATTACCCTGTGTCCAAGCGCAGTGCCGTGCTTCCTCTGCTTCATCTAATGCAGGAGCATTATCGCTACATCAGCGAGGATATCGTGAACTGGGTGGCCGCAAAGCTGGGGTTGGAGCCTATCCAGGTGCTGGAGGTCGTGACCTTCTATCCAGGCTTCCGCCAGAGTGCCCCAGGTAAATATCATATCCGTGTCTGCCGCACGCTTTCCTGTGCTATGGCGGGTAGTTATGAGCTAATGGATTCCCTCTGCAAAGAGGCTAAAATTGATCGCAGCCATACCGATCACCACCACCCCATCGCGGTGAGTGAAGATGGGAAATACAGCATCGAATTCGCAGAGTGTTTGGCCAGCTGTGGCTTCGGCCCTGTGTGCATGGTGGAGGACGACTTCTTTGAGAAAGTCGATCCGGCCAAAGCTGGTGAACTGCTGGCGAAGTATCAATAAAGGTTACATTGACTGGGAGGGCCCGTTTCCTGTTCGATGGATATCATGCAGGGGTAAAAGCCTCATGATGCTGGCCAGGATTACGTTGAAGCCTGCGATGTTTGCCTGCTTGGGTGAATAGACTTTAGGATATGGGGCTGAAGCTAGGAGTGAACTCGTTCTTGAGTCAATGTATGCAGGGAAAGCCTGCAAGATTCCTCCGCTTGCGCGGTTTCTTCTCCCATCACCATGCCTGACCGCCGTTCCTTCCTGAAAAACGCTGCTCTTGTGGGTAGCTCCATCGCCTTTGCTGGCAGCCCAGCTTTCGCAGCCACTTCGCGCCAGCGGACCAATAAGCTGTGTTTCTTCACCAAGCATCTGCAAGGACTGGGGTATGAAGATATCGCCAGTCTCGCGGTCGAGATGGGAGTGGACGGCGTCGAGTCGCCAATTCGACCCAAGGGTCACATCGAGCCTGAAGCGGTGGAGGTGGAGTTGCCTAAGTACGTGGAAGCGCTGAAGAAACAGGGGCTGGAGCTCACCGTCATGACCTCCGGTATCAATGAAGTCAGTGCCGAGCAACACACGGAAAAAGTCCTGCGCACCGCAGCCGCTCTCGGTGTGAAGCGCTACCGGATGAACTACTTCAAATACGACCTGACCAAGCCCATCTGGCCGCAGTTGCAGGATCTCCGTCCGAAAATCAAAGATCTCGTCCAGCTCAGTTCTGAAATCGGCATCCAACCCCTGTTCCAGAACCACTCAGGCAAGGACTATGTGGCCGCACCGATCTGGGACATGTATTCCATCATGCGGGAGTATGATCCGAAGCAGTTCGGCTTCCTCTTCGATATCTTCCACGCGACTCTTGAGGGCGGCTATTCTTGGCAGACAAACGCCAAACTCACCGAGGACCACTGGGGCGGTGTCTATTTCAAAGACTTCCAGTGGAAAGGCCGCAAAGGCGAAAACTGCCCACTCGGTCAGGGGCAGGTCAGCCCGGACTTCGCTAAGATGCTGGTGAAAAACAATTTCGCCGGTCCTATCTCCCTGCACCTGGAGTATCTGAAGGGGGATGCCACCTCGCCTGCGGTGCTCAAGGAATTCCGTGAGGCTCACCAGCGGGATCTCAAGGTGCTCAAGGAGTGGATGAACTGGGCGTGAGGCATAAATTACTGTCGCGCACGCCCTGTGTCGCCTCCGATGGTTGCGCAATGCAACTCGCTGAGCCATAAGAGGACGCGCGCATGGGCAAGGCCTCCAAAAAGAAACATCGCAACAAGACACTCGAACGCATCAGCCAGTGGCTGGTGTATGCCTTCTTTCGCTGCATCGAAGGCACACTCTGGCTGATGCCTCTGGAGTTGGTCTGGTATGTGGGTCGTGTGGTCGGCACGATTGGTTTTTACGTGGCCGGGAAATACCGTCGTTTGGCGAAGCATAACCTACGCATCGCTTTCGGTCGTGAGAGGGATGAACACTGGATTCACCACACGGCCAAAAAGCATTTCCAATCGCTGTTTTCCAATGTGCTGTGCGGCTTCCGCCTGCCCATGATGACGCAGGCCCAGGTGGAGGCCCGGGTGAAGGTGGAAGGCATGGAGCACACCCGCAAGGCGATGGCGGAGAAGAAACCCATCCTCTACCTCGTCTGCCATCTGAGCTGCTGGGAGATCCTTACTCAGGTGCCGACCCTCTTCGTTTTTGATCGCAAACCGGCTACGGTTTATCAGCCGTTACGCAATCCCTTCCTCAATGACTTGCTCATCCGGCGGCGGCGTAAGCTGGGTTACACGCTTTTCAATCGGCAGGATGGCTTCACCGGGGCGATGAAACACATGAAGGAGGGGGGGTGCCTCGGTGTGCTGGTGGATCAGCATGCGGGGGATCAAGGTCTATGGGCTCCCTTTTTTGATCGTCTGGCCTCGACCACTCCTATCGCCGCCATGATGGCTCAGCGCAGCCATGGCGTGCTGATGCCGATGGCCATTTATGATGATGGTCCAGGCCGCTGGCGCATGGTGTGCAGTGCGCCTGTGGACACCCACGAGGTTAAACAGACTGTGGATGGACTCACCGTTTGGATGAACCGTAGCGTGGAGCAGATGGTGCGCCGCCAACCCGAGAACTGGTTCTGGGTGCATAACCGCTGGAAGCTGCCAAAGCCGCGCTTCCTCCTGCATGATTATAAGCGCGGCATTGCCTTCCCGGCGGATTACGATAAGTCCAAACTTCAGCCCTTTGAGCTGCTGGTGCGGTCGCCTAATTGGTTAGGTGATGCCTGCATGGCCTTCCCGGCTGTGCGTGCCATGAAAGCGGGTCGCCCAGATTGCAAGCTGACCGTGTTTGGCCCTGAAAAACTGCGCGAGCTGTGGGAGTCCCAGCCCGAGGTGGATCGTTACATCGGCAAGGAAAACAAAGAGGGCCTCTTCAGCGTGGCTCGCCGGATCAAAGCCACGGGCATTCGCTTCGATGCTGCCATCCTGCTGACCAATTCCACCCGCAGCACCCTGGAGTTCTGGCTCGCAGGCATCCCACGTCTCGTTGGGTTCAAAGGCTCCCTTCGCTCTCGGTTCCTCACGCAGATCATCAAAGAGCCGAAAAAGGCACCCGGTCCTCCCATGCACCATGCACTGCGCTACCTGCACATTGCGAAGAGCTGCGGGGCGAATGTGGAACCGGAGCTGGCCAAGCTGGAATCACGCGAGCCTCAGGCCGCACGCCCGGTGGCAGGGCCTGGATTGAAGATCGGCATCTGCGCCGGTGCTGAATACGGGCAGGCTAAACGCTGGCCCATGGATCGCTTTGCGGCCGTGATGCAGCAGGTGAGTAGCCTTCATGCCGATGCGGCGTGGACCTTTTACGGCGCTCCAGGGGAGGCCAAAATGGGTGAAGAACTGTCCCTGCTCGTGGGGGGCTCCGTACCGCACACCAATTTGGTGGGTAAAACCAAGCTTTCAGAGCTGATCCAGGAACTGCGTTCCTGCCACCTGCTGGTTACCAATGACACAGGAACTATGCACCTCGCCGCTGCCTTGGGGGTGCCAACCGTCAGCATCTTTGGCTCCACGGAGCCTGTGCTCACTGGACCTTTGGGTTCACAGCACATCGTCATCCGTCACCACGTTCCCTGCAGCCCCTGCTTCAAGCGCGAGTGCCCTTTGGGTCACTACGAGTGCATGACGAAAGTGACGCCTGAACAAGTGGCCGAGGCCGTGGAGAAGCAGTTGGCGGTGGTGGGGTGATGAAGTTCTGAGCTAAAAGTCCTCAGCCATGTAGATCAGGCAGTGCCTCTGTATAAGATCGGAGCTCCATGTTGCGGAGTGTGTTATGATAAGAGATTTGGTGAAGAAATTTTAGAATCTTCTGAAGCTTCGCATCGGAGATGACTGTGCCGTTTTCAAACAACCACTCAGCTAGTTCTCGGAGTTCCTGAGGCCACACATAGCTACCGTTTGGGTCGATGGAGTTTTCTCGTTTTTCAGCGTCGAGATACCATGTGCAGAAAGCCGAGAATTCTTGCTCTGGAAGCTCATCTGAGCAGATTCGGACCTTACAAACTAAAGAGGTTTCGGCATTTTTCAATGCTCGCCACTCTTGATCCCGTTCGATGAAGTAGTCGTGTTTGAGTTGCTGTTGAAATTTCAGGGCTTCGTCATAGCGCTCTTGATCGAAGGCTAGATAAGCAAGGTATTGCAGAGCGTATTGATGGTCCGGTTCGATCTGGACGGCCTTCATTAAGGAACTCTTGCAACGCCAGGACCGATACGAAGACGCACAGGGGTATTCATACCAAGCGATACCCAGTAGATGATGAGCATCGGCCTCATGAGGGAAGCGTCGAACCAACGATTCGGCCAGTGCTATAAGCTCCGTATGAATGGAGGTAGCTCTCTTGATATCAGAGAGCTGAATTTGTAGATTCTCGAATTTAGCGAGTTCTTCGGGGACTGATTGAATAGCACTCACTGACCCAGCCGTAGCTGAACTTGGCGAAGGAATACAATATCTTTGTTTTGAACTCGAAGGGGATCAGTCAGAAACTCGCTCCCCAGCTTCGTTCATCACGTGCTCTGTAGCACCAGTCTCAAGGCATCCAAGCGTGCCCGTGCGGAGCCGATGGCTTCTTCGAGGGCGGTCATCTGGGTTTCGAGGGCGGTGATTTCCTCGGGGCGCACGTGGTCGTTGATTTGGCGCAGGTCTTCCAGGCGATTTTTCTCGGCCTGGAGTTGAGCCTTCATCTTTTCCGTGGCTTCGGCGATCAGCTTGTCCATTTCCGCTTCAGCGAGCTTTTTGGATTTGCTCATCATGGCGGGGAAGATCTTGCGCTTGATACCGGCGTTTTCGAGCAGGCGTGTGGGGCTGCCTTTTTCGATCTTGGCCTGTATGAAGGCGGCGTCATCTCGCCTATCCTTGCTGCTATGATCCACAACGATGCGGATCGGTGTGGAGGACAGGAAGCGATCCACATGCAGGGAGGCGGGGGCGATGCATTCGACCACGAAGTGGGTCTCCAACATCAGACCTTCGCTGCCAGTATTGCGCCAAAGGCCGAAGCTGCTGTTGCCGTTTTCACTGCCTAACAAAAGATCCAGTGCCCCGCGCACGATGGGGTGATCCTGGGTGAGGAAAGCCATGTTCTCGCGAGAGAGTGCACGTGTGCGGTCGAAGCTAGCCAGTAGGCCTTCATCAGGCAGGGCAGGGAACTTATCGGTGGTGAGGTGGGCGGGCATCAGCACATAGCTGCGATTGCCATGCTCCTCCACATGCAGGCCGAAGTGATCGACGAGGCGGATGAAGAACTCTTCGAAGTCGATGTCCGCATCCTGGGCGCGCACGGCTTGGATGACTTCTTCGGCTTGTTCAGGCTTGCAGGAGTTCAGTTCCAAAAGGCGGTCATGCCCGCGCTCCAACTTCTTGGTCACCAGTTTGCGTTGCTCCTGAGACTTCTTGATGAAAGCCTTCAGGTTGGTGGCCTTCATGTCCTTCATGAGCGGGGCCAATTCATCACGGAGAGATTCGACGATCTCGGTGGCTCCATGCAGGTTTTTCTCAAAGGCATTCAAACCTTCGTGATACCAGCGTGCCAGCACTTCTTCAGCGCCGGCTTGGATGTAAGGCACATGGATGTGAATCGTGGAAGTCTGACCGATACGGTCCAGACGACCGATGCGCTGCTCTAGTAACTCGGGATCTTCCGGCAGATCAAACAACACAAGGTGATGCGCGAACTGGAAGTTACGTCCTTCGCTACCGATTTCGGAGCACAGGAGGATGCGAGCACCATCTTCTTCGGCAAAGAAGGCGGCTTGGCGATCCCGCTGCATCAATGTCAGCCCTTCGTGGAAGAGGGCGGAGTGAACGTTGACCTCATGAAGCAGTTTCTCATTGATCTGTTCGGCCAGCTTACGGGTGCGGCAGATGAGCAGGACTTTTTCTTCGCCTAACTCCTTGAGCAATCCGGCCAGCCATTTGACCTTGGCTTCCAGAGGCTCCTCTTTGGCTTTGATGGGCACGAGGTTGGCCTGACGTTCAGGGAAGCCACTCAGCGCAGCACGGGTGTTGCGGAACATCACACGGCCGGTGCCGAATTCATCGAGAAGCGAGGAGATCAGTTTTTCGCGCGCCCCATCCTCACCCGATTTCATAGCGGCGAGCTGTTCCTTCAGGTGCGGAGATTTTTTGATGAAGAGCTTTTCATCCGCGGCCGTGAGGTTCTTGCCCGAAGCAAGACGATCCATGGCCTTGGCGACCTCTTCGTAGTGCTCGGACTCGGCGAGGAACTGGCTCAGATCCGCATAGCGATTGGAGTCCAGCAAACGCAAACGAGCGAAGTGACCTTCTGGCCCAAGCTGCTGAGGTGTGGCGGTCAGCAGGAGCAAACCAGGAATCTTAGACGCGAGCCGATCCACCAGAGCGTAGGAGTCGCTCGGCGCTTCGGGGCTCCATTCCAGGTGGTGAGCTTCATCCACAATGAGCAGATCCCAGCCTGCGGCTTCGGCTTGCTCCGCACGGTTTGGAGAACCAGCCAGGAAACTGGTGCTGCAAAGGATGAGCTGACTTTCCAGGAAGGGGTTGATGCCTTCTTCCTCGGTTTCGAGGACATCGCAGCGGTTCTCGTCATAGATCGAGAAGGTGAGATGGAAGCGGCGATAGAGCTCGACGAACCACTGATTCACCAGCGGCTCTGGCACGAGGATGAGCACACGCTCCGCACGCCCTGTGAGATGCAGGCGATGCAGGATCAAGCTGGCCTCGATGGTTTTTCCCAGACCCACTTCATCCGCCAGCAACACGCGCGGCACCATGCGGCCCGCCACTTCGTTGGCGATGTACATCTGGTGCGGTAGCAGATCCACACGGCCTCCGCAGAAACCACGCACGGTGGATTGACGCATATCGGCGCGGCGTTTCATCGCCTCGACCCGTAGGTCAAAGGTGCGCAGATCATCAATCTGCCCAGCCATGAGGCGGTCCTCAGGTTTGCTGAAGCTGATGGTATCGGAGAGCTCGGCCTCACTGACTTCACGGCTCGCGCCCAGGTAAAAAAGCATGCCTTTGCGCTCTTCCACCGTCTCCACTTCCAGGGATTTGCCATCGTGGGTCTTGACGGTATCACCGGCTTGAAAACGCACACGTCGTAGGGGGGCAGTTTTCATGGCGAACTGGCGGTGTTCACCGGCGGCTGGGAAAAAGATTTCCACGCGGGCGAATTCAGCTTTCATGACCACACCGAGCCCAAGTTCAGGCTCGCTATCGCTGACCCAGCGTTGTCCAGGAAGAGGTTGTTCCATTGCAGAAGTAAAAGGGGGGCAGCGATGGTAGGGGCAACACGGCGGAGTGCAAGAAGGTTTACGTTTTCCCTGGGGGAACTGGCTGTTCTTGACCGCTCATCTTTGTGCAACCGCTTGCCCTGAAGCCACAGCAGGCGTAACACTGTCATCCTCCTTTTTCCCATTGTGAAGCCCTACTACATCACCACCGCCATCGACTACACGAATGCGCCGCCGCACATCGGCCACGCCTATGAAAAAGTGTTGGCGGACGTGATGGCTCGCTTTCAGCGGCTGAACGGCCGAGAGGTGTATTTCCTGACGGGTGTGGACCAGCATGGGCAGAAGGTGCAGAAGAGCGCCGATAAAGCTGGGCTTACGCCTCAGGCTTTCGTGGATGGTGTCACCGAGCATTTCCTAGCGCTTTGGGATAAACTCAATGTTCGTTATGACGGCTGGGCTGCCACGACAGATCCCACGCACAAGAAAGTGGTGCAGGCGATGCTGCAAAAGCTGCACGATTGCGGGCAGCTCTACAAACAAGCTTACACGGGCTTCTACAGCGTGCGTCAGGAACAGTTCCTCACCGACAAGGAACGCGGTGCTGATGGCAGTTTCGGTGAGGAGTGGGGTGAGGTGGTCGAACTCCAGGAGGAGAATTGGTATTTTCGCCTGAGTGATCACGTGGAGTGGCTGAAGAATTACATCAAGACCCACCCCGATTTCATCTTCCCGACTCACCGTGCAAGCGCGGTGCTGAATGCGCTGGAAGGCACTCCACAAGACCTGTGCATCAGCCGTCCGATTGAGCGCCTGAGCTGGGGCATTCCGTTGCCCTTCGATGAACGATTTGTGAACTATGTCTGGTTCGACGCCCTAACCAACTACATCAGCTTCGCCGGTTATCTTGCCGATGAATGCGGCAACACGGACCTGCCTGATTTCAGCAAGCTCTGGCCATCTGAGGCTCACGTCATTGGCAAGGACATCCTGGTGCCTGCTCATGCCGTTTACTGGCCGATCATGCTGCATGCGCTTGGATTCAGCGATGACCAGATCCCTCGCCTGATCGTCCACGGCTGGTGGAACGTTAAAGGAGCGAAGATGAGCAAGAGCTTGGGCAATGTCATTGATCCCAATGTGCTCGCCGGCACCTTCACGCCCGATGGGCTGCGCTATTACCTGATGCGCGATATCGCCACGGGCTACGACAGCGACTTCAGTGATGAGCGCATCATCATGTCGTATAACAAAGAGCTCGCCGGTGGCCTGGGCAACCTGCTCAACCGCAGCATCAACATGGCGCAGAAATATCGCAGTGGCGTGCTGACCCCTGGTAGCTACGACGATGCGGAGAATGCAGCTCTGCGACAGACGGTGGCGGAGGCTCTGCCTGCCTACCTGGAAAGCATGGAAGGCTGGGGCATCCACGATGGCATCGCTGCCGCGTGGAAGATCGTTACGGCCGCCAATGCCTATGTGGATAGCACGAAGCCTTTCTCTCTGGCGAAAGACCCTGAGCAGGCGGCCCGCCTGGACAGCGTGCTCTATCATCTGGCCGAGTCCTGGGTGCACATCAGCGTGCTGCTGAATCCGATCATGCCGACCGCCATGGCCACCGCCCGTGCCCAAATCGGCTGGGAGATGCCCGAAGCTTTCCAACTGAGTGATCTGAAGTGGGGCATGCTGAAGGACGGTCATCAACTGGGTGCGCCGGTGCCGCTATTCCCACGTTTGGAGATCGCCACTGCGGAGTAATTCCATGCTCCAGCTCGACTTTGCCAGCATCCTCACGGTCGTCCTGCCCGTCTATCTCACGATGGCGACGGGAGCGGCGGTGCGGAAGTTAGGCATCCTACCGGCGGAGGCTGATGCTGGGATGATGCGCTTGGCCGTCAAGGTTTTGACCCCCTGCCTCATCCTGGAGCGGGTGGTGGGCAATGAAGCGGTGATGAAACCTGGGCCGGTGCTCATTGCAGCAGGTCTGGGTTATGCGCTCGTGGCTTTGGGGATTGCCATCTCATATTTTGCCGCGCCGCTCATCGGCCTGCAAAAGCATGAAGGACGCCGCACGTTTGCGGTCACCTGCGGCATGCAGAACTATGGCTTTGTGGCGATCCCCATCGTGACCGCGCTTTTCCCTGAAAATGGCACATTGGGGGTGATGTTTACCTTTACCCTTGGGGTGGAAATGGCCTGCTGGACAGCTGGGGTGGGTTTGCTGACCGGTTTGGGCAATGCCCCGTGGAAACTGGCGATCAATCCGCCGGTGATCACGATTTTGACCTCGCTGCTGCTGAATTTCACGGGTCTGCACGTCTATATCCCCCAAGTGATCCACAATACCCTGGGCATGATGGGGGCCTGTGCGGTGCCGCTCGCGGTGATGATCATTGGGGCTTCCATTGCCGATATCTGGGGGCAGGAGCGCATGCGCTGGTCCGTGGCGATTCTGGCACCCATTTTACGTCAATTCATCCTTCCTCTCGGTTTTTTGGCAGCGGCGTTTTACTTGCCTCTGGAGGTGGAACTGAAGCGCATCCTCATCGTCCAGGGAGCCATGCCGAGTGCGGTTTTCACCATCATGATCGCCCGGCATTATGGAGGGCATGCTCCGACCGCCGTGCAGTGCGTCATCGCCACCACGGTGGTGAGCTTGGTCACTGCACCGTTACTCATTGCCTGGGCGCTGAAGGTGGTGGGCGTGTAGGGAAGGGGGCGTGTAGGGAAGGGGGCGTGTGGGTGTGAACCGAGTCAAATGTGTTGGATAGGGCTAGTCGCGGAGCGGCTTGCGATACCTTGGTGAGGAGGGCTTCTCCTCATCCACTAACCAACAACCTTTATGAAAACCCACATGAAACGCCCGCGTGAGTCGGGCAAGCTGGGCTGGATTTTTCTCTGGCTGATCGGCATCCCTATCCCCGTGCTTCTGGTTCTGTTCCTCCTGCGCGGCTGCACCTGATGTAGCGGCTCTTTTTGAGTCCATGCCGACCTCTCGGCGGTGAGATTGGGAAAAGAGCCGGGATGCCTGAGAATCTGCGCTGGGCCGAGGATGGGATTCAGTCTCTTGTTGAACTCCCTCCCCCCCTGCGCTTCTCTGCGCGTATCCTTTCTCCCCCAATCTCACACACATGAACTACGACCTCATCGTCATCGGCGGCGGGCCTGCGGGCTACGTCGGAGCCATTCGCGCAGCACAACTCGGTAAAAAAGTGGCATGTGTGGAAAATGACCGTGCAGGCGGCACCTGCTTGAACTGGGGCTGTATCCCCACCAAAGCCCTGCTGAAGAACGCCGAGCTGTATCACACCATCTCCCATCGTGCCGATGAGTTCGGTCTCAAGGTGGAAGGTCTGAGCTACGACTGGTCCAAGGTGATCGGCCGCAGCCGTGGCGTCTCCGATAAGCTCAACAAGGGCATCGAGTTCCTCTTCAAAAAGAACAAGGTGGACTACCTCAAAGGAACTGCCAGCATCCCTGCTGCCGGTAAAGTGGAAGTGACCGCTGCCGATGGTGCCAAGACCACCTACGACACCGCGAACATCCTGATCGCTACGGGTGCCAAGAGCCGCGACATGCCCGGCTTCCCCTTCAACGGCAACACCGTCATCGGGAGCCGTGAGGCCCTGACGCTGGAGAAACAGCCGAAGAGCGTGATCGTCATCGGCGCGGGTGCCATCGGCATCGAGTTCGCTTACTTCTTCAATGCCTACGGCACCAAAGTGACCGTGGTGGAAATGCTGCCCGACATCCTGCCGGTGGAAGACACCGAGGTCAGCAAGACCCTGGAAAAGAGCCTGACCAAGGCGGGCATCCGTATCCTGACCAATACGAAGGTCACGGGCACCTCCGAGGACGGTAACGGTGTCAAGATCACCGTGGAAGGCGCTGCCAATGAGACGCTCGAGGCAGACATCGCCCTCGTCGCCATCGGCGTGAAGCCCGTGCTGCCCGGCGGCATCGAGCTGAAACTGACCGAGCGCGGCTGGCTACAGACCGACGACACTTACCAGACCAGCGTCAAAGGCATCTACGGTGCCGGTGACATCATCGGGCCACCTTGGCTCGCCCACGTCGCCAGCTATGAGGCCGTCCAGTGTGTCGAAGGAATGTTCACCAAGCACAAGCCGAAGAAAGTCGGCGTGTTCCCAGGTTGCACCTACTGTCATCCTCAGGTCGCCAGCATCGGTCTGACCGAGCGTGCCGCGAAGGAAAAAGGCCTCAAGTTCAAGGTCGGCAAGTTCCCCTACGTCGCCAGTGGCAAGGCCCTCGCCGCCGCCGAGCCGGAAGGTTTCGTCAAAATCCTTTACGGTGAGCCTCATGGTGAGATCATCGGCGCCCACATCATCGGTAGCGAAAGCACCGAGATGATCGCCGAGATCGGTCTGGCCATGAATCTGGAAGCCACCTGGGACGAGATCGAAGCCACCATCCACGCTCACCCCACGCTGAGCGAGATGGTCAAAGAAGCCACCGAAGTGGCCAAGGGGCATCCGATCCACGTGTAAAATCTGGGAGCTTGCAGTGACTGCGGGCTCCCTGTTTTTTTTCCTTTAAAGCCAGTAAATTTCGATTTACTGGCTTTTTGCTATCCAGACCATGACTTTTCGATATGGCAGCAGCGGTCACAATCGCGGACTCCTCGAATTGATTGTATTGACGTTTGAGGGATGGTGCTATGTCATATCACCTCAGTTTCGTCGGAAGAAGCACCAGGAATGGCGCAAAACCGGCGGGGCTAAGGCTGTGTTCTACGGAGTGGCTTCTCGCCTCTTAGGATTTGGATTTTCTCTCCTGATGCCAGCCATTGTATGGTTTTCGCAGCGTGACTAACCCAGCGCCATGAGGTGCCAAATGCCAGCCTTCCTCCAGCTCTGCGTGACCTTGCCCATCGTCTTCATGATGGCGGGGTGTGCGGCGCTGATTGACCATCAGCTAGCCGCCTATCACTCGAAAAAACCGCGCGTTTACGGAGCTTCGTCTTTGCCTGTGACCGTGACGGTCCAGGCAGGGTTCTTGCGTCCGGGCACCTATCATCTGCCGCAGGGCACCACGCCGGGTGATCTACTTGAAAAAGCCCAACTGGCCGATGTTGTCGTTGAGATAGGTCTAACTAACAAGAAGTGTGGCATTTATCTGGAGCAGATACAGGGCGGCAAGCTCATTGCTTGGCTCAGTCTTGGCTGGCCTTCGGAAGAATACCTGCGACGACCTCTGGCCGATGGCGCCATCGTAGCGGTCGCAGACCACCAGAAATGGCATTTGTGAAATGCTGTTATCGGCATGGAAGAGGTGGGGCACGGAAGCCTGACTCACGCATCGCTGTCACCTTGGCCCGCCGTTTTTCTCTGGCGGCTGTGTCCGAAAGAAACGCATAACGCGCACCTTGAGGGACACGGGACGGATAGAGATAGCTTGCTTGGAGAAGTCGCAACCGCGTCTTAGTTCCAGGCTCGTCCTCAAGACAATCTTCATACCCGTATCCCGGCAACCCAGCAAGGATCACAGGTTTTCGCATTTGCTGTGCGCGGGCCACGGTCATTTCAAGTAGCCAGAAAAAGTGGTGTGCATGAATGTTCTCAAACGACAGATCTTTGTCGGCGACGGGCAAATCAAAGGAGCGAGATTCACCAGCAAATTGCTTTGTTGTGTTTTCGCCCGCCTGGAGCTGTGGCTCAAACACTGCATATGCTGAGGCGCAGCTCTCTTCTGTTTTGCCATGTGCAAGCACGTGCTAGAGCAGGCTAGCCGCAACGGGAAAGGGACTCCATGATGGAGCCATGGTTAGAGGAGCTGTGGGCATCACGTACTTAGCCGTGAGAAGACAGCGCCTTTGGGTTTACCACCCTGTGTCAGCCTGATCTTCAACAGTCATCAACCTGCTGAATTGGTCCGTGAAAAACTTGGCCGTCAGATGCTTCTGGGGTGGCTGCTTTTTCAAAACCCCGATCAGATAGCAAAATGGATATTCAGTTTCAGCGCATAGTTCTTGAAAAGAATAGATGGTTTGGAATGTGTTATGAAGAGATTAACCTGGGCTAATGAATGGCGTAAATACCAGCTCTCATAAAAATCTCGCAGTGCTTGAGGTTGGTATTCTATAACGATTTTTGTGATCGCTGATTACAATCGCCATCAACTCATCAAGGCCGTGCTTCTGGCATTTGTCGGCTTGCTTTGCTACGGAATCGCGTGGCTATTTTTTAGCTACGGGCTCCGCTTCGTTTTCTACAGCTTTAAGTTTGACGTCAGTTTTGTGTCTGGGAGTGTCATCGTTGCATTGGGGGCTATCAGTTGGAGTGGTTATCGGCACTGGCGGAATGGAGATGGGTTCAAAAGCTATCTGGAGTCATCCCTTTTCCACGATTTAGGAGAGGATTCAGCTCACGCAGTGATGATGGATTGCTATGCGCGTCGAGTGACTGGGCCGGCCTATGTTTTGAGCCAAATTTTTCTCGGAGGTCCATTGCTGTTACTGCGAGCCTGGAAACACTTCGTGCAGCGTCTCCCGGATTCATCGCAGATGGAGAGGCGACTGACTGACACGCTTAAGGTCCTGCAGGCGGCTGGGAAATGGCAATCGATCCAGGAGTATCCAGATCTTAGACAGGAGATTCTCATGTTGGCTCAAATGCAGAAAATCGACTTCAGTGCTCACAAGGGAGTGCCGAGAATCAAAGCAACCGCCAACGACCATGGAGTTTAATCTTTCGTTCAGACGTCTAATGTTGTTAGCGGCTCTTTTGGGAGGCTTCGCCTTCTTGGGGGTCTTTTCGAAACCCGAATTGCCGCAGGGTTCGCCTTATGGTACAGGGCGTGTCCAAAAAGCCTGGGTTTATTGCATGTTGCTGGTGACCCTTGGGGCAGCATCAGCGTCTGTGGTCGATCATTATGCGGGGACGATGGAACCCCTGAATTTGAGGCCCATTTATATCCTGCTGGGTGTTGGGCTTATGATCGCGGGTGTGGTATGGAGCCGGTCATTGAAGCAGTCGGTGGAGCAACCGCTTGGAGGAGTCGGCAGACCGCCAACTCAATCCACAAACGGCTGATTACGTTTTAGAGCATATTAAATAATTCTATAGCGTAACAAGAGGGAGTGTGAGATAGTCTGAGCATGGCCACTCTTTCTCTGGATTTACGTGAACGTATCGTCAAAGCCTATGATCAAGGCGAGGGCACTCAACCCGAGATCGCTCGCCGCTTCGATGTGTCTTTAGGCATGGTCAAAAAGCTTCTTCAGCAGCGCCGCAAGACCGGTTGTATCAAAGCACGTCATCATCGCGCCGGACGCAAGAAAACCATTGTCGCCGAGCATCGCATCGCCATCCGCCAGCATCTCAAGGCCAAGCCTG